>CALJKZ010000103.1 GCA_937983085.1 uncultured Gemmatimonadales bacterium | reverse complement strand
CGGCCCCGTAGCCCTTGTGTCTTGTTGACCACTGGTAAGGGCAATACGGGTGCCAATCCCTGTGCCCATACCGATGTCCTTACAGGACGGGGGTTTTCGGCACGATCGGACGAAAATGCGGTAGGGAGAGGGCCCGGCCGCGATGGCCGAATCGGACAGAGTGGCTGGACAGAGTGGCCGATGGAAGGCACCCCCGGCCCGACACAACGTCGAAAAAGCGAAAAAGGGCTCCGGCTGAAGCCGGAGCCCTCGGACAGTGACTCGAAACGGGGTGGACGATTCGTCGATCCCGTCGATCCTCAGACCAGAGACTCTTCCCGACGACGCCAGGCCATGCCCATGAGGACGAGGAGACCGGAGCCGACGAGAAGGAGGGTTGCAGGCTCAGGCACCGAGGTGGGCTGGGCCACGTACAGCGACGCGTGTGACAAGCCCTGCGCCTTACCCTTCTTGTTCACGGACACGCCGGCGGTGTTGTACTGAATGGTCCCGATGCCGACCGCGTTGTCGAAGAAGAAGAGGCTGAACTGGTTGGATGCCTTCAAGGCCAGGATGAACGTCCCACTCAACGGTGTGTTGAAGGTGACCGAACCTTTCGCGCCCCCACCCACATGCGAGAACGGCCCGTTGCTCATACCGGCATCGGTCGTGCCCTGATAGGTGGCCGTGACGCCCCATGTGTCGAGAATGCTCTGGAGTACGTCCGCCTGCTGGTTGACATCATTCCCAGCCCAAGCGCCAGAGCAAGCAGGCGATCCGCTCGGCCCCGGGGTCAGAACCGAGGCGGTACAGACCGGATTCACCGCCGTGAGCTGAGCATCGGCGGAGACCACGCCGAACAGGCTCACTGCGAGAGCCGCCACCACACCTCTGATGAAGATCTTCACCTGCTTGAGTCCTTTGCTCTCTCGAGTCACGTGGGGGTTTGATGCCAACCTTTCACCGGGGAATCGCAAGTCCCGAGCCGTTTCACCCGAAACGGGCCATGTTGTCCCAAGGCATTGCACATCCATCACTTATACAGCATGCCAGAGCATCTGAAGGTCGCGGACCCCTCCTGAGATGTGGCACGAATCCAACAGCTTGATGGACATCTGAAGCGAGTTCGGCTGAACTGACCCGATCCGTGAATCGGGATCCCCTGATGTTTGCGCGAGTTCGCACGATCGCGCGCGATTCCTTCAAACCCCAATCATTTCGGCGTCGCCCGCTCTTTCTTTTGGCGACCGTCAGGTCGTGGATGGAATTCCGCTCCTCTCCCCCCCCCCCCCGAGGATCGATGACGGACTCGGTGCCTCAACGACTCGAGACGCTCTCTACCCACCTCGACGGGTTGGAGACGGCGGCGGCCAGCCTGGTAGACGATCCGTCGGTGAGCGTCTCCATCCGGCGCATCGCTCGCTCCCTGGAGTCCGCCGCCCAGGCCCTGGACCTCACGGAGGTGGCGGCCGGCGCCCTGGCGGTCCAGCGCGCGGCCGACGCCCATCTTGGGCGCGGCGTTTCCAACTCCCTCGCCCGCATCTCCGAGCTCCGTGACGCACGGCCGGACGACGGGGCGACGATCCTCATCGTTGAAGACAACAAGACGGTGGCGACGGCGACGACGGCGTATCTGCGGGCCGACGGGCGCGAGCTGTTGCTGGCGGAGTCGGCGGAGAAGGCACTCGAGATCCTGGGGGAGCGCGACATCGACCTGGTCGTCCTCGACCTGATCCTGCCGGACCGGGACGGTCGCGATGTCCTGGTGCAGATGCGGGAGAACGCGAAGACATCCATCGTGCCGGTGATCGTCCTGTCGTCGAACGCGGGCGCCGTGGCACGGGCCGAATGCATGGCGGTGGGCGCCGACGGCTTCCTGGAGAAGCCGGCCGACCCGAAGACCTTGCGGGCCGTCGCCGCGCGCCAGATCGAGGCCGGCCGCGAGCGAAGGGACGCCGTCCGCGACGGCCTTACCGGTCTGCCCAACCGCGCGGGACTCCTGGCCCACTACGAGCAACACCGGCGGGAGGCCGCCTCCGCCCGCGCCCCCCTTACAGTGGCGGTCCTTTCCCTGGACCCTCTCGCGGAAGTGACGATGCGCCTGGGGCCGGACGCAGGGGACCGATTCCTCCTCGAGGTCTGCGCCGCGGTCCATGAGGCCATCGGGAAGGGGGAAAGGCTGGGGCGGTGGGAGACCTCGGAGCTGGTTGCCGTGCTACCCGACCGCACGACCGCACAGGCCAAGCGGATGCTGGAGGCGACGATCCGGATGCTGGCCGCCGACGATGCCCTCCACGAGATGCGCGACGCGGGCATCGACATCGCCCTGTCGGGAGGGGTGGCCACGGTGGGGACGGATCAGCCTCTCCACGACGCCATTTCCACCGCGCAGCGGTCCCTTTATTCGGCGAAGGCGGCAGGCGGCGACACCATTCACGCCGAGCCCGACCTGGTGCTCGAGACACGCCGGATCCTCATGGTGGAGGACGACCGGGTCACCTCCACACTCCTCCACCATCGCCTCGTTCGGGACGGACACGAGGTGGTCGCATTCGAGGACGGGAGAGCCGCCATCGATTGGGCGACGGAGGAGTCCTTCGACCTGGCCATCCTCGACGTGAAGGTGCCGGGAATGGACGGCTTCGAGCTTCTGGCCAAGCTCCGCGGGATCCCCCGCTTCCACAGCGTCCCCATCGTCATGCTCACGGGAATGGGCAGTGAAGCGGATGTCGTTCGCGGACTCGAGCTCGGCGCCGACGACTATATGCTCAAGCCGTTCTCGCCCACGGAGCTGTTGGCTCGGGTGCGCCGTCTCCTCCACGCCCACGCTCCCCAACGCGAGTCGCGTCCGGACTCCTCTCCGGCCCGCCCCAGGCCCGCGACGCCGGCCGGGTCAACGGAGAGCGCAGTCATCGACGGCGACAACCCGGCAGACGTGCCCCCTTCGAACGAGGCTCAGGGCTGATCGCGCCGATGGCACGGGTTGCCCTGAGCTGGACCACCATGGACCAGGGCTTCCTCCTCATCACTCTTGCGGCGGCCGTCCTGCTCCTCACCTCCTTCGCCTTCGCCGCTCTCGCCATCGGCCTGAGAATCCGAAACGATCGGACGACGCGCCGACGGGGCAGACTCCAGAAGCAGTGGGAGCCGGCCATGCTCGAGATCCTGGGTGGAGCGGCGCCCCCGACAGCGATCTTCGAACGCGTGGAGGAGGGCGACGCCGTCGACTTCCTGGAGTTTCTTCTGGGGTACGCCCGTCTCCTGCGCGGTGACGAGCGGGCGCTGATCCAGGCGATGGCGGAGCCGTATCTGCCCGAGGTGATTCCAACCCTTCGTGAAGGCACAGCCGAGTCCCGCGGGCACGCGGTGCTGATCCTGGCGAGGATGGGGATGCCGACATACGCCCACGCGGTGGCGAGCGCCCTGAAGGACGAGTCTCCCATCGTGGCGATGATCGCCGCCCGCAGCCTCTTCCGGCCGGGCCACGAACGCTACTTCCCCGCGGTCCTCGAGCACCTGCCGCGCTTCACGAGTTGGAGTCGCAGCTTCCTGGCCAGCATGCTGGCCGGCGGTGGGCCCCAGGCGGCGCCACTCCTCCGGGCCATCCTCGCCAACCCCCTGGAGCCTCCCCTCGTCCGCGCCGTGACCTCCGACGCACTCCGGGAACTCAACGACCTGCCCTCGGTCGCCACCGCCCTGGACCTCCTGTCGGACACGGCGAAGACCCCGCCCCCCGATCGTGAGCTCATCGTCGGCTGCCTCCGCATCCTCGAGCAGCTCGGGCACCACGAGCACCTCCCCACAGTGAGGCCTTTCGTGGACGCCCCGGACCCGGTGATCCGTGCGGCCGCCGTCTCTGCTCTGGCCGGCCTCGGCGGCACAGCGGAGATCCCGGTCCTCCAATCGAAGCTCGACGACACCACGTTCTGGGTCTCCTTGGAGGCGGCCCGTGGTTTGTTGTCGCTGGGAGATACGGCCACTCTGGAGCGCATCGCGGCGTCGCGCGGGCCCTGGTCGCTCCTGGCCCAGCAGGTCCTCGCCGAATGACAGCCATGCTCACCGAGCTGGGCCTGACCTTCCTCGACGGCTTCAACGTCGTCGTCATCTTCTACTTCGTACTCCTCAACGGCACGTATCTGTGGATGACGCTCCTGGCCTTCGGAGCGCTCCGCCGCTACGCCGTCCGTATGCGCTCCGTCGACCCGGCCGGGCTCATGTCCACCGCAGGCCTCCCAGC
>CALJKZ010000102.1 GCA_937983085.1 uncultured Gemmatimonadales bacterium | reverse complement strand
GACGGTAACATGTCGGGGAAACCCACAAGGGAGATGGATCCATGGTTGGTCGGCTGAGAAATGCCCTCGTACTGGCGGCGGCTGCGCTGCTGCTGGGACCTGTCGCGCAGCTCGCGGCACAACAGGACGGTGGTCGCTTCCGCGTCCTCGTTCCGTACTTCACGCCTCTCGAAGGTGCGAACGACGGCTTCGGCAAGGACGGCATGAAAGAGCTGGTCAAGCTCTTCGAGAACATGCCGACCCATGTCGCGCTCGACGAAGGCGACGTGAAGGACGAAGTCGATCGCTTCGACATCGACATCGACGACTTGGGCTGCATCGAGGCCCGGCAGCTGGCGGCTCAGATCAGCGTGCCCGTCGCCATCTGCGCTCAGTACACCCAGACCGGTGACCGGGAGCTCATGGTCGACGCGACGGTGTGGGATGTGTCGGCGTCCGAGTCCTTCGAGATCGAGCCTTTCCCCGCGGAGCGGAGCAACGACGGCGAGAAGGCTGCTGCCCAACAGATCTTCACCGCCTTCGAGCGCTACTCCACGACGGTTCGGTCGGCGGCGATCTGCAACGACTACTTCGCGAGTCAGCAGTGGGAGAACGCCCTGCGGAACTGCAACGAGTCGTTGGATCTCAACCCCAACGCCATCAGCACCCGCTACCTCAAGGCCCGTATCCTCTATGAAATGGAGGACTACACGGCAGCGCTGACCGAACTCGAGACCGTCATCGACGCCAACCCCTTCCACGAGGGAGCCCTCCAGCTCGCCGGCTACATCTCCGCCGTCACCGAGCAGGACGACAAGGCGCGTGACTACTACTCCCGCTACCTCGACATCAACCCGGGGAACGCCGCCATCCGGATGCGCATCGCGTACGAGCTCGCCGAGGCCGGCGATCCCGTGGGCGCCATGGAGTTCATCCAGGTCGGTCTGGACGTGGATCCCGAGAACGTGGATCTCCACGAGCAGTACGGTGGCTTCGCCTTCCGCGCGGCCATTCAGGTGCAGGAAGAGGCGTCCGTCGGCAACCAGAACGCCGGCGAGGCCGTCACGCCCCAGGCCGCTGCGTACTACCGTGAGGCCATCGCCTCGTACGAGAAGGTGTTCGAGGCCAAGGGCGCCGAGACCCCGGTGGGTCACCTCGCCAACGTGATCTCGGCCTACATCCAGCTCGAGGAGCTGGACCAGGCCATCTCCATGGGTGAGAGGGTCCTCGAGACCCATGCCGAGTCCGACCGTCTCTGGGTGCTGTACGCCGACGCCCTGCAGCGGAATGACCGTCTCGACGACGCCATTGCCGCCCTGGATCGCGTCATGGAGATCAACCCCGAGCACCCGAGCGCGGCTCTTCGCCAGGGCAACTGGCTCATTCAGGCCGGTCGCCTGGAGCAGGCGGTGGAGGTACTCTCCGCGGCGGCCCAGGATGATCCGCAGCGCGCCGAGCAGGCCGCTCGCATGATCTTCGCCGAGGCGTACCAGAACGGGTACCAGCAGGACAACTTCCAGTACACCATCGACGGGATGTCGGCGGCGAAGGAGCTTCCGAACCTCTCCCAGGAGATGACGCACCAGCTCAACTTCTGGCATGCCTTCAGCCTCTACCGGAAGGGCATGGTCGACCAGGAGCCGCAGACGCTGCAGACGGCTCAGGCCACGCTGCCGGCCTTCCAGCAGGCGGCGCAGCTGCTCCAGCAGGTGGGCAACTACCCGGCCAGCGTGAACCTGAACCTGGCCGAGCTCACCGAAGCGGTGAACACGTACATCGAGATCCAGGAGGCGATCATCCGGCGCGGCCGCTGATGATCTGACCTGATCGACGCCGCGGGCGTCACCGGCGCCGCGGGAGACCTCACGTCTTCCGCGGCGCCTTTTCTTTCCTGGGCCCTCGTCTGATCGGAGCGAGCCACCCCGTTCCGGCGGCCCAATCAGCGCCGCGAGGCCCCGTCACCGCAGCGCGCGCCTCGTGGACTGCGGCCCTTCAGCCCCGCCTGCGCGCATTCTCGCGGCCTGCGGTCTTCCGCCCGGCACCGACGTCGCACGGATTCATCCCACTTCTCCCCACCGCGGAAACGCCCCCTTCGGCTCGACCTTCGGTTTTTCTTCGTATTTCACAAAAATTGGGTTTTGACCCCATTCGGGGTTTGGCCAGACAGCTACTGGCCTTCTCGGGAATCCGAGCCCGCTGTTCGGGCGGAAAAATTCCTAAAAACCGACACTTGACGGCCTGACCCACGCGCCCCTATTATGCCCCAACCCATCCCACTTCTCCCCACTCTGTACCACCAACGG
>CALJKZ010000101.1 GCA_937983085.1 uncultured Gemmatimonadales bacterium | reverse complement strand
GTAGCGACCATGCAGCAAGGCCCTTTCCAGCGTAGATGAGGCGACCGCTACGGTATTTGCTGGTGTATCTGTTTGCTAATCTTGACTGCCCGTTGCGGCCATACAAGTGGCGCGTTTCGTGCCCGCCACATGGGGATGGCCGCCGGCGATCCGTCGGAACGATGTTCATCGGCTGCCGTTGCCTTGGGCAGTACCTGAATGAATGTTATGGAAGATGACCGATGGAGCGTGCTAACTTCGAAGCAACTCCACGATACCACGCCCGGCCGGCGTCAATGACCGAAAACAAGCTCATACATCCTCCGGCACCCGAACGCGAAGCATCCGCTCTGGCGCCTCAGGAACACTATCCGGACTCGCCGCTCCCGGCGGGGGCCTACTATCCGACCTTCGACGACGACGACGACGAACAAGTCGACATCCGTCGATACCTGTCGGCTGTTCTGCGCTACAAGTGGATACTGGCGCTGGCACTGATGGTCGGATCGGCCGGCGCCTACGTGGCGTGGACGAAGACCCCTGTCAGCTACACGGCGCAGGGCAACCTCTGGATCGAGGTCGAGCCTCGTCAGGGGAATCTGGGGGACGTTACCCCCATCCGAGCGAGCGCCCTGGTGCAGCCGAACGCGTGGATCGAGCTTCTTCGCTCGTATCAGGTTCTTGACACCGTTGCCGTCCGCGAGCGCCTCTACCTGAGCGTGCCGTCCCAGTTCGAGCCTGCCTTCGAACGCTACAGCTTTGCCTAGCAGGGTCGTCCCGCGATCTATCGCGTGGAGGTCGGCTCGGCAGGCGCGGACTTCGTACTCACCACAGGAGACGGTGCCCTCGTCCAGCAGGGCTCTTTCGGGGTGGCCATTGCCGAGAACATGGGCTTCCTGTGGGCTCCCCCGCGGGGTTCTTTTCCGCCGGGGGCCGTAGTCGACTTCTCGGTGCTCTCTCCGAGGGATGCGGCGCAGACCCTCTCGGGTCAGCTCGATGCGAGAGTGGATCGCTCCGGGAACTTCATGCGCCTCTCCCTTTCGGGCTCGGACCCCGATCGCATCGCATCGATCCTGAACTCGGTGATGCATCGTCACGTCGCCGTCGCAGCGGACCTCAAGAGCCTCAAGCTGGAAGAGACACTCCTGATTCTCGAGGACCAACTCCGGGCATTAGATGACTCGTTGGACAGAGCCGATCGCCATCTCGAGGAGTTCCGGATCCAGACGATCACCCTTCCGACGGACCAGTCGATGCCCATCGCACCCGGGATCGAGATCGCTCGAGATCCGGTGTACGGTGCATTCTTCGAGAACAAGGTGCAGGTCGAGCAGCTGCGGCGGGACCGCGAAAGACTCCAGGCCATCGTTGACGACTTCGATGAAGGGCAGGTTCGCATCGAGGCACTGGAGATCATTCCCGCCGCCGGCGCTTCCACCGAGTTGAGGCGTATCCTCGATGAGCTCGTCGAAGCGAGGTCAGAGCTTCGGGTGTTCCGCGACCGCTACTCGGACGACTATCCCCCGATTCAGGAGCTTCTGGTACGGATCAACACCATGGAGAGTGAGGCCATCCCCAATGTGGTGGATGGGATCATGACGGAACTCCGTGCGCGTGAAGCCGAGATGAACGGGTACGTTCAGGCGGCGGCATCCGACCTCGAGGCCATCCCCCCGCGGACCATCGAATTGGGACGCCTGGAGCGGAAGGTCGCCTCCACCGAAAACCTCTACAACAACGTGAGGGGTCGGGTGGAAGCGGCCCGCCTGGCCCGTGCCAGCTCCATCCCCGACGTGAGTATTCTGGACGAAGCCGCGCCGCCTCGTAGACCTTCTCAGGACATGCGGCTTCCGCTCGCGGCGGGCATCCTCTTCGGATGTCTGGGCATCGCGATGACCGGCGCGATCCTCTTGGACCGCATGGACGCGCGCTTCCGGTATGCCGGAGACGTGAGTCGCGACATCGGTCTGGACATTCTGGGCAGC
>CALJKZ010000100.1 GCA_937983085.1 uncultured Gemmatimonadales bacterium | reverse complement strand
CAGCGAGTGCGACGTAGCCGGAGCGTGTCGAGAGCAGGAGCACGCCGCTGGCTACGTCTAAAAACTCAAAAAACGCACAATCATTGTCTCTGCAGCTTCCACCAAAGTCATCTAGTTGGCTGAACGACAGGAGGAAGTCCGTGGCTGCATCAAGGGAGAAGTCCACCGTCAGCTCGGACAGCAAGTCGAAGTAGACGCCGTTGCAGCAGCCGTCGTCGTTCGTCGCGTAGGTCGCTCCCGATGCGATGTCGATTCTTCCAGCCGCAACTACCGAGTCCTGGAACACGTCAAGCGTGTAGTCGAAGCCACTCCCGCTCGTGTAGGGCTCCGAAAGCGAGATGTTGAAGGCTCCCTCTGCTACTGAGGAGATAGCTTGGAAGGGGATGCCTCCGTTCGTCGTTCCTGCCGTGCTCGAAGCGGCCTCAGTGAGCACGAGGGAGGCCTCTCGGTAGGCCGAGGTGATCGACATGTAGGCGTCGGCGGAGGGGGGTGTGAGCAGCGCGACCAGCGCCACACTACTAAGGACTCCACGCCGTCGCGACCGCAACCCCGCGAGGACAGCGAGTCCGAGCCCGACGAGTACCGCTGTCGAGGGCTCCGGCACGACGACTAGCGAGGTTCCGATCGTGTCGCCGTAGAGGTTGGTACCGCCGGTTGCGGCGGCAACAATGATACGGGCGAGAAAGGAGTAGCTCCCGGGGGCGAGGTCGAAGGTGTACTCAAAGTGCTCCGGCTGGCGCTGAAAACTGAAGTACGTGCTTCCGTCGGGAAGCTGGATGTGAGTCTGCTCCGACGCGAAGAGGGTGGCTTCGTCGGTTAACTCGGCCCGCCCCAATGGCCCAAGTGACACAAGCGTGGACCAGAGATCGTGGTACGAGGTGTGCCAATCAAACGAAAAGCGAAGCGTGGTGCGCTGCGCGAGTACAAAGTCCACCAGCAGCTCGGACTCCGCATCGCTCCTTCCGTCCGAGACCTCCGAATCCTGCGAAACTTCGACCGGAAGGACTGAGCCGGTCCCCGCGACGAAGTCACCGGAGAAGCTCGCTGTCCATGGGCCGAGCGCCGTTGTAGATGACGCCTCATGGATTGGGGGCGAGGGTGGGATGGTTGATTCGGATCCCAGAGACTCGTAGGCGTCCCGAGAGACCGTTCGTGATGCGGACAGGATCTGGAAGGCGGTTGCGGTCGATGGCGCGATCGCGATGACAAAGAGCAGTAGAAGCCGAGGGAAGTGCATGCACGCTCCAGCGAAAAGCTGGCAGCCCCTTCCCGGGATGTTCATACCACCTGAGGGCTTGGGTTAGGGCCGCCTTCTGACGCTTCGGCAACGAGGCAGCGGCCCTCGTCGCTGACACTTCGGGAACACCGGTCGCTGCAACGGCCGAGGCGGCCAAGTGGGCCCGCGTTTAATCGCGGACTATCCCCGAGGGGGAAGCCTCCCAGGCCTTCAAAATTTTGCGAGCCCGACCTGGCTCCACCGGTGGGGGGCTGTGTGGGGGGTGACGGGGGCGTCGACCCGGCGCGGGGAGCGGGTCTGAGGCGGGCGAGCTCGGCGTGAGTTGAGCGATCGGCGCGCAGGGGAGGCCTGGGGGCGACTCGCGCTTTGAGGTCGAGGCCCTTCCCGGCGGACAAGTGGAGGAGGCCCGCGCCACGGTGCAGGGCAGGGCCGGGTCGGGCCGAGTTGTTAGGCGACGGCCCCGGCCGTTTCGGGCCGTCGGGCCGTCACGAGTACCCTCTCTTGCCGTCCAGTTCCGCGCTCTGCACCGCCTGAACGCAACCTCGCGCCGTCGTTAGGTCTTCTTTCGCTTTGCCAACGTGAGGGTCGCCGGTTCGAATCCGGTCTCGCGCTCCAGGAATGACGAACGCCCCCGGCCTTGATGGCCGGGGGCGTTTTCGTTGAAGGTCGATACGGAAGGACTGCGCGCCACGGCTCGTGCTGGGGGCGCCGACTTCGGCGATCGACGGATCGGCGTCCGGCACTCGCATCGCGGGCGCGTCGGAGCGGGGGAGGCACGCCTGAGGGGTGCAGCTCAGCTAGGCGCTCTGTGCGGGAGAGTCAGCTTGACGATCGTGAGCGCGACAACGAGCAGGTAGAGGACGAAGAGCCCAGCGGCGTAGGTCTTGTGGACGTTGAGGATCTGGCTGCGGAGCGAGAAGCCTTCGGCGGCTTCCGGGCCGAGGGTGGCCGTCATCAGCGCCTTCGCTGCGGGCATGAGGACCGGGACGCTCTCCCAGTTCGTACG
>CALJKZ010000099.1 GCA_937983085.1 uncultured Gemmatimonadales bacterium | reverse complement strand
TGCCCGTTGTGATGTAAGGCCCCGACGATGCGCGTCGGGTATCCGTTGTCCTGGAGACGCGACACGCTCTCTGGCAGCGCCTGGGCGGCCTCGTCGTTGTTCACCGTCACCCGGACGAGCTCGCTACCGGCATCGGCGAGGAGCCGGACCTGCTCGAACGTCGACTCCACATCGGCGGTGTCGGTGTTGGTCATGGACTGGACGACGACGGGCGCGTCACCACCGATGACGACGCCGGCGACGTCGACGGCCAAGGACCTTCTGCGCTGAACGGGCTTCACGGACACCCCGGGACTGGTGCGACGAACTGGACGTGAAAATCTACCCGGGGCGGCCATGGGCACCAAGGCAACCGGGCCGGAACCACGCCGCGGCCCGAGGGTTGTCCCCGTCGAACCGCCGGCGGATCCGGGCCGTCGGCCTCCGGAGCAGACCATCGAGGGAGTCAGGGACGATGACGGACGAGAAGCTGACCATCACCATCACCAAGACGGGCCCCTACAAGGTCGAAGGCTCTACCCACCTCCTCGACGACGACGGTCAGCCCATCGAGACGCATGAGGGCAAGCCCTTCTTCCTGTGTCGGTGCGGCCAATCCAGCAACAAGCCCTTCTGCGACGGAACCCATAACCGCCACGAGTGGGACCCGAAGCTGGCGGAATGAATCGCCCCGCGAACCGGGTGTTTCGACCCTCGGGGCGCGTCATTCGTCGCCGTAGAAAACATTTGTTTACGACCAGGGCTTTGTGTACGTTCCGGGTGACTTCCCCTGAACCCGACGCCCCATGTACGTACGTTCCGGATCCTCCGGTGTCCGCACCCTGCTCGTTCTCTCCGCACTCGTCGTTTCGGCGACCGCGTGTGAGCGAACTTCCGAACGCCCCGTGGACGAACTGGTGCGCCAGGGCAACGTCTTCCTCGATCCGGAAACCATGGAGCCCTACTCGGGTCTCGCCATCGCCACCTTCGACGGTCAGCCGGGAGTCGTGGCCAAGCGCCTCACCCTGCGCGAAGGCACCTACGACGGCCCCTACGAGGCTTTCTTCGAGAACCGGCGGCTGAGCTCGAAGGAGATCTACCGGGACGGCGTCCGCCACGGCCGCTACGAGTGGTACTTCGAGAACGGGCAGCTCTTCGAGGAGGGCACCTACGTCGAAGGCACCCTGGAGGGGCCCTACCGCGCCTACTGGGAGAACGGTGATCTCTACGAGGAAGGCACCTACCGGAGCGGTCGCTTCGACGGCCCGCGCCGGTGGTACATGGATGGACGCCTCGTGGAGCTGGTGACGTACCGCAACGGCGTCATCGACGGTCTCTACGAGCGGTACCTCGACGACGGGACGCTGGACCTGAAGGGCATGCTGAGCCAGGGCACGCCGTGCGGCATGTGGATCGAAGCCGATCAGGTCATCCCCTACCCCGCCTGTTCGACGAGCATCGTCGACTGAGTTCAGGCCGAGCGCTCACTCGCAGCCGTCCGCCCCCACGCTCGAAGCCTACCGGCGCCCGTGCCCGGACTGCCCGCCGCGGCCCAACCCCCGTCAGCGCCTGACGCCCATGTCCGTATCGCGCCAGCCCTGATCCGCTGGCTCGTCCGGGTCCGACCGAAGGAAGCGGATGAGCTCGGCGTGGTACTCCTCGGGATTGTCCAGATGGGGCGAGTGGCCCACCTCGGGGAAGATCACGAGCTCCGCGTTCTGTAGCTCCTCGGCCACGTTCCGGGCGGCTGCCGGGTAGTCGGCCACCAGACGGTCGTCGGCGCCCCCGATGACAAGCGCCTTCGTCGCGATGTGCTGCCACTCGTAGACCACGGGGTCCTCGTACAGGATCCGCCTCTGGGCCGCCCGGACCTTCGCCATCCGCGGCCAGTCCCCGCTCAGGGTCAGGCCGTACTGAACACCCACCCACTGCAGGTACTCGGGCTTCCAACCCCGGGGGTAGTAGCGCACGTGACCCCGGAGAACGGACGCGTACGTCGTGCCCTCGTAGGTGCTGGTGTACGCGTCCACCGGATCCTGCCACGGACGTCCCGGACGGGGGTCGGTGAGTCCGATCTGGTTGACCATGACCACGTGAGACGTGGTCTCGGGATAGGTGAAGGCGAAGCGGGTGGCCACCATGCCCCCCATGGAGTGCCCGACGATGGCGGCGCGGTCGATGCCCAGCGCGTCCAGGAGCGCCTTGGTGTGGCGGGCGGGCATGTGGAGGTTGTAGTGGACGTCCGGCTTCGACGACCGTCCGTACCCGAGCCGATCCACCGCCAGCACCCGGAAGCCCGCCTCGCTCAACGCGCGGATGGTGGGTTCGTACGGCGCCGCGAAGAAGTTCATCCCGTGGAAGATGACCACCGTCCGGCCGTTGGCCTGTCCGGTGGGCGCCACGTCCATGTACGCCATCCGGTGGTCCTCGCCGTACAGGCTGACGTCCAGGTACTCCACCGGGAAGGGATACGGGACGTTGGAGTAGTCGATGGCCGTGGGGCCCCAATCGGCCGGTGGCTCGGACGGGGGCTCGGCTTGGCCCGCCGCCGGGCCGGTCGCCACGAGCGTACCAAAGAGAACGAGGGTGGCGGGACCCGCGACGCTGCGCCGCATCGACGTCATGGTGCCTCGGCTGGGTAGGAGGATCGCTGTTTCCTCGGCTCAACGTGCGTCCGATGGCCTCCGCCCGACAGACCCCACGGGGGGCCCTTCGACCGGACCTCTCACGCGCCGTCGGCCGCCCCTCCCCCAAGCGCGACCCGCTCGAAGGCGGCCACCATGGTGGCCGCGTCGGGCGGATCATCGAGGCGCATCGTGGCCACATCCGGATAGCCCGTGGCCGTCGCCACTGCCATCGCCGAGGCGCGGTCATACTCCGTGCGTCGTAGGGTGACGCCATCGGGTCCCACCGACGCCCAGAACGCACCGGGTTCGCCGAAGGGCATCCCCACGCTCCCGGCGTTCACGATCCGAACCGCCCCCACGTCCCGCTCGAACGCCATGTGGGTGTGACCGCACACCACGACCGCAGCGCCCACCGGTTCGAAGACGGGGGCCAGACGCTCTTCGGGCGTCCGTACGGTGAAGATCTCGTTCTCGTCCCGGGGCGTGGCGTGGCAGAAGTGCACCGCCCCTGGCCCGGCCACATCGACGGTGAGCCCGAGAGGCCACGCCTCCATCCACCCAGCCGTTTCGTCGTCGAGGCGGTGGGCGCACCACCGCATGCTCCCGTGAAACGGTTCGGGCACGCGCCGCACTACCTCCCCACGACGGAAGCGGAGCACGTCCACGTCTCCGTTTCCGCGAATGAAACGAGCCTGGTCGCCCAGATCCCGTAACGCCCGGAGGCAGGCGTCCGGCATGGGCCCGGGCACCACGTCTCCGCCGACGACGACGAGGTCGAACCCCTCCCGCGTCACATCGGCGAGCACCGCCTCGAGGGCCGGCAGGTTGCCGTGGATGTCGAAGAGCGCCGCGATCCTCATGGGGAGCTTCGGAACGTGCCGCGGCGTCCTTCCGTCATGTGAGCAGAAGCCGAACGGGTGCGTGGATCAACTCCACCTCCACCGGCAGTCGCCCCACGGGCTCGCCGTCGGCCTGGAACGGTACGTCTCCTTCGGAGGTGAGGCGCACCACCCGCCCGCGGGTCTTCCGCACCTCGGGAGCGCTGGCCAGGCTGGACGCCACCATCCGGAGCCCGAACCGGACGCTGTCCCACTTGGACGGCATGGGTACCGTCAGCACCTCCAGCAACCCATCCGACGGATCGGCCTCCTCGTCGACGGTGGCGGCGAGGCCCACCTCGGCCACGTTGGAGAGAACCACGCTCGCGCCCCTGCCGAAGGGCTCGCCGTCCACCTCCACGGCGATGTCCGGATCGTCGTAGGCCCGCATCACCCGGATGATCCGCGGCACGTTTCGGAAGACGCCGAGGAAGCCCCTCATTCCCGACCGGGATGCGTTGAGCTCCTCCAGGACCGCGGCGTCGGGCCCGGCGCCGAACCGGCTGGGGTAGGGCCGCCCCCCCCCTTCCG
>CALJKZ010000098.1 GCA_937983085.1 uncultured Gemmatimonadales bacterium | reverse complement strand
GAGATGTGCGGACGTGACTGGAGTTCAGACGTGTGCTCTTCCGATCTGGCGGGCGTGCGGAGCATCGAGCACGGCACCTATCTGAGTGAAGAGACGCTGGCCATGATGGCGGACCGCGGCACCTTCCTCGTGCCCACCATCGCCATCGTCCGGGATCTCACCATCCCCGGCGGCGACTATGACAACGCCGTCCTGAACATCCGCGGACGCCACATGCTCCCCCGTGTCCAGCAGATGGCCGCCAACGCACACCGGCTGGGGGTGAAGATCGTCGCGGCGACCGACACGGGGTACGGCCCCAACAGCACGACGACCTTGGCCCACGAACTCATTGAACTCGTGCGCGTGGGTCTGACACCGCTGGAGGCCCTCCAGACCGCCACCATCCATGCCGCCGAGCTCTTCGGCGTCGAAGACCGGGTGGGTCGGGTGGAGCCCGGCCTCGAAGCCGACCTCATCGTGCTGGAGTTCGATCCCCTTCAGGGGATCGGAACCGTCCAGGACGTCCTCATGGTCATCAGTGACGGGGAGGTCATCGTCCAGCGGGGGGACTGGGCCGGTCGACCCATGTCGTAGCGAAGCACGGGCCTACGGTCAGCGAAGCCCGTCGAGCCGCAAAGAACCCCACCGGACGTGGAACCCCGGAGGGTACTCCTTGGGATGAGTCAGCGTCCCAGCAGCCCCGATCCGTCGACCCTCCTGGTGGTGGCCGCCTTCGCGGCCGTCTACCTGATCTGGGGATCGACGTATCTGGCCATCCGATTCGCCATCGAGACGCTTCCGCCCTTCGCCATGGCTTCGGTGCGCTTTCTCGTGGCCGGAGGCTTGCTCTACGCTGTGATCCGCCCCAGGACCGCGCGTCCGAGCAAGGCTCAATGGCGCTCGGCGGCCATCATCGGCGTGCTTCTGCTGGGATGTGGAAACGGCGGAGTCGTCTGGGCTCAGCAGTGGGTGCCCTCCGGGCTGGCGGCACTCCTTGTGGCCTCCGTGCCCATCTGGATGGTCTTCATCGACTGGCTCTTCGGAGGCGGGCTGAGGCCCAACGCCAGTCTGCTGGCGGGACTCGTGCTGGGACTGGTGGGGGTCGGCCTTCTCGTCAGCTCCGAGCAGATCGGCACGGGCTCACGCGAGAGCCTCCTGGGAGGACTCGCCCTCCTCGGTGCATCGCTGGCGTGGGCTTCCGGCTCCATCTATTCGCGCAGCGCCGAGCTTCCTTCCTCCCCATTCCTCACCACGGCCATGCAGATGCTGGCCGGCAGCGTGGCGCTCGGCCTCATGTCGGTGCTGTCCGGCGAGGGCGCCGGGTGGTCCGCCGGGACGATCTCCCTCAAGTCGGTCCTGGCCCTCCTCTATCTCATCGTGTTCGGAGCCCTCGTCGGCTACAGCGCATACATCTGGCTCCTCCGGGTGAGCACACCCGCCCGGGCATCGACGTACGCGTACGTGAACCCCGTGGTCGCCGTGCTCCTCGGCTGGCTCCTCGCCGACGAACAGCTCGACGGCCGCGCCGCCGTCGCCATGGTGGTGATCCTGGCTTCGGTGGTGGTGGTCACCATTCATGGCGGGGCACGGAAGGTCACTGAGGACCCGAGGGCGGTAGGCGCCGACTGATCGCGCCCCACCACCCCGACCGCAACCTAAGACCGACAGTTGGGCGACACCGCCGTAGCGGTGCCGCCCGACCCTCTAGTCGACGAACGCCCAGAGCCACTTCCGGCTCGTGGCGTCCATCCCGCCGGGATTCGCGACGTGGTACAGGTCACCCGCCACGTCCCGGATGACGATCCCGCCACCCGGCACCGTGGTGGGCCAATCGTCGAGTCGCGTCTGGAAGGAACGCGAGCCCTGACGGGTCTCCACCTCCCACGTGCGGATCTCGACTTCCTCGTCCACCTCGACGATGCGCGTCACCTCGAGCACGAACCCGGCCTCGGCGATGGCGCCCTCGAGAACCCTGCGAGACGGGTCGTCCAACTCCTCGAGGGCGCCCACCAGGGCCACTTCCCCGTCGTCGTCGCGGAGCGAAAGGAAACGCCCCGGCTCCGACCACGGGAAGCACCGATGCACGCGGACGGGCTTGGCCCAGTCCTCGCCGCTGGCCCACAGCTGGCCGTCGGTGCGCCGCTCCAGCGTGAGGGCTTCCAGGCCCCGAACCTTCTCCGATATGCTGATCACTTCATCATCTCCCGTTCTTCAGGGGCTTCACACCCCGTTTCCTCGTCATTCTCATCCCACGGCGAGTTGCATCTGCAGCCCGTGGAGCTTGGCGTAGACCCCGTCGGGTTCAGCCAGGAGTTCCTCGTGCGTCCCTGATTCCACGAGCCTGCCCTCCTTCATCACGAAGAGCCGCGACGCCTTGTGGAGCGTCGAGAGCCGGTGGGCGATGGCGAACACCGTCCGGCCGGCCACCAGGCGATCCATGGCCTCCTGGATGTTGCGCTCCGTCTCCGTGTCCACGGCCGACGTCGCCTCGTCCAGAATGAGGATCCGCGGGTCGTGGAGGATCGCACGGGCGATGGACACCCGTTGGCGCTCTCCTCCCGACAGGTTCTGGCCCCGCTCGCCCACGATCGTGTCGTAGCCCAAGGGCAGCTTCACGATGAAGTCGTGGGCGTTCGCGGCCTTCGCGGCCTCGATGACCCGTTCGGGCGTCGCCTCGGGGTGCCCGTACCGGATGTTGTCCGTCACCGACCCGTGGAACAGGTACGGCTCCTGGAGCACGATGCCGATCTGCCGTCGCAGATGTCCGGTATCGAGATCCCTCACGTCCACCCCATCGATGGTCACACGCCCCGCTGTCACGTCGTAGAAGCGCGCGATGAGATTGGTGACCGTCGTCTTTCCACCTCCTGACGGCCCCACCAGCCCGATCATCTCACCGGGCGTCACCGCGAACGACACGCCGCGCAGCACCTGCCGCACCCCATCGTAGCCGAAGCTCACGTCGTGGAAGGCAACCCGCCCTTCCACCGGCTCCAACCGGATGGGATTCGGGCGGTCCACGATCTCGGGCTCGGTGTCCAGCACCTCGAACACCCGATGCGCCGACGTCGTCGCCCGCTGCACCGTACGAGCGATCTGCCCGATGACCTCCATCGGACCGATGAACATCGTCGTGTACAGCAGGAACGACACGAACGTCCCCGCCGACAGCGTCGGCTCGGCGTTCGGGCCACCCAGGAGCCGCGGCATGGCG
>CALJKZ010000097.1 GCA_937983085.1 uncultured Gemmatimonadales bacterium | reverse complement strand
TCTATCTGACGCTCCGCGACTCGCTCTACGCCCGCGTGGCGCTGATGTTCGCGGATGCGAGGTGCGACCAACTGACCCGCGATCTCGTGCGGGAGTATGTCACCGGCAAGCGCGCCGAGACTCCCGATGCATGGGCGTAGCTCGTGGACCCATGGAACCGCACTGAGATCGTCAGGGAGTGTGGCCGCGTGTCCGCGCCCGAACGGGCTACGTAGACGGAGCCACGGGCACTCGGGCATGCACGGCGGCCCGCACCTCCTCGTAGATCTCGACGCCGACCTCTTCTGCGACCTCCAGGGTAGTCACGAGCGCATAGGGCACCTCCTCCTCCAGTGCGCCTGCATCGGCCCGGCAGCTCACCTGGATCTCTAGTTCCGCACCGTCCACGAAGACAGTCGCCTCGTCGCCCTCCAGGATCTCATGCTGGAGCGTGCCGCGCTGGGTGGCCCGTCCATCGGCCTGCTGGCGCCGGAGTCGAAGTGCGGTCAGTGGATCGCGGCTCTTGGGAGGCCGCTGAGGATCCGGATGGAACCAGAGGTCGGCACGTCGCCAGCCTTGGTGCCGCGGATTCACCGGCGTCAGCCACGCAAGAGTGATGATGAGTCGGCGCAATCCCAGTCGTCCGCTCAGGGAGGTCGGAAGCGGGAAGCGATGAACGTGCGACTGCTCCTTTCTCAACGTCCCCGCACCCATCGCCGTTGCCCGCCGCTCAGTGCATTCGCGAACTCGATCGACGTCGATAGTCCCGTAGCCAAGAAGCCTGGTGAGGTACTCCTTGAACTGAGCAGCCCGATCCTCATTGCGGAGGATTGACTCCAACGTGGAGCGCGCCGGCCCCCAGTCTGCCCCGTGCGCGACAAGGGCCTTGAGCCAAACGCTCCGCGGAACGTCGTCGATCAGATGACCACCAGGGTCGCCGCGGAGATCCTGAAGCACCTCGTAGAGCAGTCCGGCTGCGCGGCTCACCAGTGCTGCGCTGTTGCTCGTGCCACGCGAATGCCAAATCGCCGCCGCGTCTCCGGGGAGTCGCCCCGGCGCTGCAACGACCTGCCCCGGGGCGAGCGTCCCACCGTAGAGGTTCATCGTCGCGCGCTCAGTCGTCGCGAGGTGCTCCTGGATGGCAACCCTACCTCCGGGCGCCAGCACGTCCGGCTTGATGGCGCGGCGGTAGCCCATGCCCTGAGCGTTGATGGGACTGGGTAGGCCTTCGTCGGGATACGGATCGACCCACCGCGGTGGCGGCGCTCCAGCCGAAGCGTCGTCGTGAACAGCCGCAACCGTAAGCACGTTGGCCGCTTCTGCGGGCGAGAAGACGCGGCGGTGCCTTGCGTCAGCGGCCACGGCTCGAATCAAGTGACCCTGAAGATCTGCCTGCGAGACGGACGGAAGGCCCTCCCGAGTCAGCGCGAGCTCAATCCGGCGACTGTGGTTGCCGGCGCTCACCACGAAGAGGACCTGGTATCGCCACGCAAGCCAGTCGAGCAATCGGGCAAGAGGACTAAGCGCCGTATCAAAGGGACGATCGCGGATTCCGATTGAGAGATTCACCACGGCGACGTCCGGTGCAACAGGCGGATCGTCGCCCTCTCCCTCGAACAGTCGCCGGACCGCTCGATGAAGCAAGTCGACTACGAGCGCGTCTTCCGGCGCGGTCTCTTCCTCGCGTGATCCTCGACGCGTCGGCCGGAGGATCGGACGCACGTACAGAGGCCGTGGCAGCGCCGGCTCCTGATGCCCGACGTCGCCGTGGATGATGAGCGAGGCCATGGCCGTCCCGTGCCGGCGTGCGCTCGCCGGATAGTCGCTCTCGAAGCCGTCAGGATCATCGATGAGGAGGCGTCCCTGGAGTCTCCGATGGCCCTGAAGGGGCAAGCCGTCAAGGAGCGCCACGACCGGCTGGCCAGCGGGTTCGGCCTGTGACGGAGGGGCGTCGTCGCGTCCGCGATCGTCATCAGGTAGGACGGCCGCCATCTGGCCGCTCGCACGAAAGAACTGGATCTGTTCGCACTGCACGAGATCTGTGTCGCCGTCAGGATGCTCGATCAACTGCGCAATCCCAGCGACCGGGAGCCGCGCAAGAAGCGCGTGATAGCAGATCTCGTCGACGGTCGCCTCGGCTACGATCCGGCCTCCCTCCCGCTCGACCAATGCGCGCACTCGGTCGCGCGCCAGGTGGCGATGTTGTTTCGTCGCCCGGTACCAGAGCTCGATCTCGCACGGGACGATCTGCTGTCCTTCCTCAATCCGCTCACGCCAGTCCTCGATGACCCCTGTCTCCAACAACCGTTCGCGAACTCCCCACGGCCGCACGTCACGGAGTTGTTCGAAGAGTGTCTTCCACCGCCCAAGTCCATAGGCCAGTTTCTCTCCGGCTTGGAAGGCGCGCCAGAGGGCGAGCATCTGCCGCCAGGCATCATGGTTGGTGAGGATCATGAACAGGCGGCCGCGTAGCTCCTTACCGTCCCTGGCCTCGTCATCGTCGTTGATGGCGAAGAAGTCGTCGTCCGGAGGAATGTCCTCCTGCTCGATCTCGGCGAGCCACTCCAGCCCCGGAACTCTCTCCACGGCACGAATGAAGCCGTCCACGGTGCCGACTGTCTCCAGCACGATCACGTCCTCGGGCACGAGGCCATGCGCCTCGGTTTGCAGGCGGGCTCGTCGCGACTCGAGAGCATGCCGCAGCCGTTCGAATCTCGGTGCAAGTCGCTCGGCCTGCCGCTCAGGAGTCGGGCGGTGGAATCGGGGGCCACGACCTGACTTCTTGCGCCTTCCCGCCGGTTCGCCTGGCGAGGGCAGAATCAAGAGTGGACGTTCAGGCATCATCTCCCTCGCTGCCGGCGGGTGCGGACAGGCTGAAGCGCTGCTCCCACTGCTTCAGTCGCTCCTTCACGATCCGCTTGACGTCCGCATCCGGAAGAGCGAGCACGTATCGCCGCTGGATGTCCAAGCCGAACTGCTCCACCTCTGCGAAGCTCAACCCCCGGAGGTGCTTCGCGATCGTGCTGACCGCGACGCCCAGTCTAGCGCCGAGACGCTCCTCGAAGCGACGGAACCACTCCTGGACCTGCGTCGGGGTGGGTGGCGGCAGCCGAAGCCTGAGTTGGAGGCGGCGCCAGACGGCGCGGTCGAGTAGCTCGGGATGGTTGGTGGCGGTGACGACGACCACGTAGCTCGGAAGAGCATCGACTTGGAGCAGGAGTGAGCTGACTACCCGCTTGATCTCGCCCGTCTCATGGACGTCGCCACGCTCCTTGCCCACGACGTCGAACTCGTCGAAGAACAGGACGCAGCGCTGCGTCCGGACCTGGTCGAACAGTCGCGACAGCCGGACAGCGGTCTCGCCGAGGTAGCTGGCGATGACCGACTCGTAGCGGACCACGAGCAGGGGAACGGCGAGTTCGCCGGCGAGAGCTTCGGCCAGGGATGTCTTGCCATTCCCGGGAGGCCCCGCGACCAGCAGTCGATGGCGCGGCTCGAGGTTGTGAGACCGCAGCAGGTCAGCGCGATGGTGCTCCTCCACGAGTTCCCTGCACGCCCCGGCGACGACGTCCGAGAGGATCAGGTCGTCGAGGCGCCGGTGCGGTTCAACCTCGAAGAAGAGGTCGGTCGGCGGGCCGTTCCGTCGCGCAGGTGTCGGCGGCGTGTGCGCGCTGCTTCCATTCTGGTGGAGGTGGCTGGCCAGGCGGTCGGCCAACACGTGGTGCTGCTTTGCGCGCTCCTCCGCGACGAGCGCCTCCAGTGCCTTCCGGAAGAGCGCTTGGTCGCCGCGCGCTCCCGCGCGAACGATGTCCAGGAGGAGGTCAGCCCGTGCCATCACAGCACCTTCCACAGGTGCGGACGGTCATTCAAGTGCGCCGGTGTCGGACCGGCGCCGGTATGCAGCAGACTGGCTCGCAGCGCACCGCGGCTGTCGGCGGTCCTAGGCTCGACGCAACGAGGCGCAGCGTGCCATCGAGCCGCGCGGGCGGCCCGGCGGACGACGGGAGCCCGACGGTGCTCATGGCTGCTCAGCGGTTCTGGTCTGTGCGGCACCTACTCCTCGCTCAACCCGAGTTCGCGCAGGGGTTCCAGGACCCCGTTGTCGAGCTTGCCCTGGTCGAGCGACTGAACGCCGGTTGCCTTCACGGTGACGCTCACCTCGCCCGCCAAGTCGGCGAGGTTTGCGACCGCGCTCCAGGCGGAGAAGAGCTTGCCGCGGTCGGCGTGGAACGACACCTCGACGCTTCTCGTACCGGCGTCGGTCGATCCAGTCCCGCCGGGCGGCGTGCCCCCGATGGTCTCGTCCGTGCCAGTTGTCGCTCCACTCGGTGCGCCTTCGCCCGGCGCGGAACCCCCGCCGTCGGTCGCCTCCGTCCCACTCTCCTTCGGCTCCGCGGGCAGAGCGCCCGGCACCATGAGGAAGCCCGTGTCGAGATCGACCTCGTCGTCCGTGAGGCGGCGGCCGACCGCGACTCGTTTGTAGTCGACCTGATACCGACCGTCATCGCCCAGCCTCGGTGTGCCCGTCGTGTAGCCGAACACGCTGCCCTCGATGCCCTTCACGATTGCCTGCCGAACGACGCCGTCGTTGGACAACCTCGGGAAGCCAAGGAACGTGAAGAACCCGGCGACGACCTCGGACGCGCGCATGCCACTCCTGGGAGCGTCCCCCGTGCCGAGGTGGAACAGATCCGCGATCTTGCTCGCCGTGACCGAGCCGAAAACGCGCGGCTGGACGGCCGTCACCAGCTCCAGGAGCCGCTCGTGGATCTTCGCGCGCTTCCGCTCATCCAGCGTGGTCTGGAGCGGGCGCCCGCCCACCGCGATCTTTTCGATGCCGATGGATCCGTTCTCCGCGCGAGGCAGCCACACCTCGACGAAGAGCTTCAGGAGCGCGGACTCGGCGGCCGCCCTCTCG
>CALJKZ010000096.1 GCA_937983085.1 uncultured Gemmatimonadales bacterium | reverse complement strand
GCCCCCGTTGACGCCCGAGACCACGAGATCGGGCGGCTCGTCGCCCAGGATCCCCTTGACGCCCAGGAGGACGGCGTCGGCGGGATATCCGGCGACGCCGTAGAGAGCCAGTCCCTCCTCGACGTGCTCACGGCGGGCCAGGAGCGTCCGCTGGTACTTGCCGAAGCTGGTGTAGTTGGAGCTGCCGCTCCGGTCCTCGAACGACGCGACCACCCAGGTCTCGGCGACCTCGGTGAAGGCCCGCGCCAGCGCGTGGAGGCGCCGCTCCTGGATGCCGTCGTCGTTGGTCAGCAGCACCCGACGGGGCCACGCGGCCTCCGGGCCGTCCGCCCGGGTCGCTCCGATCGGGAAGAGGAGTGTCAGTGTCACCAGTCCCGCTACCGTGAGTCTCATCTCGCTCGACCTCCTTCAACCGTTCGACGGGTCGGCGCCGGAATCGGTTGCGGTGGTCGGAGCGACCCCTGGGCGGGTATGCTCGCGGCTCGTGTCGCAAACCTCTCGTGGGCTCGCTCGAGGCCACGATTTCGACCAGGAGGGACCGCATGGCCGCCGAGGTAGGACAACCAGCACCGGACTTCACTCTCAAGGGGACCGGCTCCGAGGAGCCCGTGTCGCTGTCGGACTTCCGCGGCCACAACGTCGTCCTGCTCTTCTTCCCGTTCGCCTTCACGCCGGTCTGCTCGACCGAGCTGTGCTGGATGCGCGACTCGGTCGACGAGCTGCGCGGATTCGACGGCCAGGTGCTGGCGATCAGCGCCGACAGCCCCTTCGTGCTCGAGGAGTGGGCCGCGAAGGAGGGCTTCGGCTTTCCGCTGCTGTCGGACTTCAACCGCGAGGTGGCGCCGCTCTACGACTCCCTCTACGAGCGCCTCGGCCCCTTCGTCGGCGTGCCCAAGCGGGCGGCTTTCGTGGTCGACAAGGAGGGCGTCGTCCGCCACCGGGAGATCTGCGCCTCGCCGGGCGACCTGCCGGACTTCGGGGCGATCCAGTCGGCTCTGCGAGAGCTCGGCTAGCCTGCACTATTCACCAGCCTCCTACTGCGCCGCCGGATCTGCCCATGCCTGCTGCGTTGCGCTCGGTCGGGCTCCTCGACGTACTGCACCGAGTACGCCTGCGGGGCCCTCGGTCGCGCGCCTTGCAGCCACGGGCATCTCCGCCGGCTCGCTACGGACGCTCGTGAATAGTGCAGGCTAGCAGGATGCCGACATGGCTGCCGCAGGCTACGGCAAGCGGCGCGGACCGATGGCGATCCAGGAGACGCTGTAGTTGAAACCGGAGTTGCCGCTCGCCGTGCGGACGTAGTCGGTCGAGATGTCGGTGATGGTCTCCGCGTGACCGACGCCCGTCTGACCCTCCCAGAAAGGCGTTACGACGACCACCGGCGGTTCCGCGAACTCCGAGCCGTCACCGAGCGTACGCTCGGGCGGCAGCCAGCCGCCCAGAATAATCTCCTTCACAGGAGTTCCCTGCAGCACGTCGCGGCCGATTCCGGTCCGGATGAGGGTCTCCCCGACTGCGAACTCGTTGCGTGCCACCAGCCCCGCGTTCGTGCCGGTTGCGAGGAAGGAAGCGGAGTAGTTCGGTGCGCCGTTGTCACTCGCGATGGTCGCCTCCGAGCTGCTCAACTGGACGATCGTCTCCGCGTGTCCTACCCCGCCGGGAGCGTCTTCCCAGAACGGCGCTACCTGCAGGTTGGGCGGTTCCGCGAAGCGCGGGTCCCCACCGGAGAAGGTGAGGCGGTGGCGAGCCTGGGTCTTGTTCCGGTGCCCCCAGCGCATCACCATGCCGTCGTGCTCGAGGCGGTAGAAGGTGCTCTCGCCGGGACGGCTTCCGACGGCGATACACGAGACGAAGTAATCGGGAGCGGCGTAGCCGCTGAGCCCCGTGAAGTGATCCTCGGCGATCTGATGAACCGTCTCGGCGTGCCCGACTTCGCTCTCGCGTCCCTCCCAGAATGGAGAGAGAACGACCCCGGGCGTGCCGCGGTCGCCAAAGGGTCGATCGAAGTCGATACGAGTCTTGGGTTCGGTCTTCGCAGCGATGCCGTACTGAATGAGCGCGGAACCTGCTTCGACGGAACGAGCTTCTACTGCGGGCACTTGAAGGATTATACGCTCGATCCGCCCCACGGCGTCATCGTCGTGCGCCTGCGCGACGGCTTGATCGCCGACTGGCGCGAGTACTACTACGAGACGGAGCTGCCCTGGGAGGAGTTCACGGCGGCGAATCCGTTCTGATCCGCCGCTGCCGTCCCGCTGGCGTCTAGTCCAGGCTAGCGCCGCCGGGGACCCATCGCGATCCAGGAGACGCCGTAGTCGGAACCGGCGTTGCCGCTCGCCGTCTGGACGTGGGTCGTCGAGATCCGGTTGATCGTCTCGGCGTGACCGACACCGGTCCGACCCTCCCAGAACGGTGTCACGACGACCACGGGCGGCTCGGCGAACTCCGCGTTCTCGCCGAGGCTGCGCTCGGGTGGGACGCTGAGATCGATGTCCTTCAGGGCGGAGCGAAGGTCGCGGCGGACGCCGGTCCGGACGAGCACATCCCCGACTGCGAACTCGTTGCGCGGCACCCTGCCGGCGATCGTGCCGGTCGCCAGGAACATGGGGCGGTAGGTTTGCGCGACGTTGTTGCTCGCGATCACGGCATGCGAAGTGCCGAGCTCGATGATTGTCTCCGCGTGGCCCACACCGGTATGCCAGACAGGCGTGAGCTGGAGGTTCGGTGGCTCCGCGAAGCGGACCAGGTTGAGGAGCACCCGCTCATGCGCCTCCAGTTTCGGCGGTTGCTCCCAGTGCATGACCATGTCGCCCGACTGGAGACGATTCACCTGGCGCTCACCTCCTACGGCGATCCAGGAGACGAAGTAGTCGGAGGCGGCGTTGTTGCTCACGACCTCGAAGTGATCCTCTCGAACGAACGCGATCGTCTCGGCGTGTCCCACCTCGCTCCGGCGTCCCTCCCAGAAGGGAGAGAGGACGACGGCTGGAGGTTGGGAGACTGATGGAAAGGGCCGAGCGAAGTCGATTCGAGCCCTCGCCTCGGTTTTCGGGGCGATCCCGAACTGGATGTAACTCCGGCCTGCTTGGACGGCGCGAGCTGCTACGGCTGGCATGTGAGAATCAGCTTATCAGGGCACGCGCGCCGCGAGGACGGCCGGAGGGCGCCAGGCGTCC
>CALJKZ010000095.1 GCA_937983085.1 uncultured Gemmatimonadales bacterium | reverse complement strand
GGCGCTGCATCGGCCTGGAGATGGAAGGCTCGTACTACCTGCGCCACGTGGTCCAATCGTTGAACCGCGGGTCGGTTCGGCCAGGTGTCCACACGCGCTTCATCTACTACACGTCGGACCTGCCCCTCCGTCACGACGAGAACCTCTCCGCTCGTCTCCGTGCCGCGGAGGGTATCCCACCCCTCTACGCCGCCACTCGTGAGATCCTCACCGGGATCCTCGAAGCATGAAGGACCCAGGCGACAACGACGCGGCCCCGCCCAGAGAAGCTCTGGACGGGGCCGGCAGCCGCGATGAACGGCCGAGTCGAAACGGAAGCTACATCGCCGGGTGGGCGTGGAAGCTCACACGGGTGTTCTCCCATTCCATGATGATGTCGCCCATAGGGGCGTCCGGCGTGGGCTCGAACCGGAACTGGAGCGTCTCGACGCTCTCGTCCATGGTCTCGGGCTCTACGGTGAAGGAACCGACGTCCGACGCACGGACCGACTCGTCGATGGGGATGCCCCACCGCTCGTGGGTCGAGTTCAGGACGATCGTCCACTCGCTCTCGCCGGGGATGGCGTAGATGGAGTAGCTACCGGGCTCCACGGCGACACCCTGGATGGTGGCCGGACCCGAGAGATGCAGGGTGGTGGGCTCGTTGGCTCCCATCCGCCATGGCTCACCGAAGGGCACCAGGCCCCCCATGATGTCGCGCCCGCGGGCCGACGGTGCACCATAGCACAGAAGCCCGTCATTGCCGCCGACGCTGAGCTCGACGCGCTGCAGGGGGCTCGGGCGCTCCTGTGCCTCGGCCATCGTCACCGTGGCATAACACGAGAGCTCGGAGGTCGGCGTTGCAGCCATGTCCCCCGTGTCCGCCATATCGGCCGACTCCTGCTCTCCACCGCCGCACGCGGCCAGGAAGAGTCCACCAAAGAACAGTACGGATAAGGTCTTTACACGACGCATGCTGTCTCCTCGAATGCTGCTGATCGTCTCCTACGCAAGCCTTTAAGCTATCAAGGGGTTCGCTGGCGGTCGAGATGTGGACCCGGGGGGTGCGAGACCCGGGCGACGCTGCCAGCCGTCCGAGCAGGCTAGAGCGCACCCATGAGAAGCCAGGCGACGAGGATCAGCCCGAGGACCGTCCCCGCGATGACGACGGCTCTTGGCAGCCCCTGAGCACGCGCGACCACCTCAGCATGGTCGTCCATCCGGACTTCGATGGGCGCCGCTGCGGGCCGATCGCCCGTGAACGCCGTGTCAGCGGACGACCCCTCTCCGGCCATCGCCTCGGTGGGTCTGTCGGGGACGTCCTCCATCGTGGGGCCGTCGTCGTCGGGGCCCTTGTCGCCGGGGCCATGGCCGACACTCCGCCCGCCGGCACGCTCCTCGGCAGTGTCCGTGGACCCGTCGTCGTCTTGGTCGGAGAAGACGGGACCGGGGTCGTCGGGGGCGTTGGTGGGGTCGAACTCCATGGCCTGGGTAGACTGCCCCTGGACCCTGGGTACCTCGCCATACTCGGCGATGGCGACGGTGATGTTGTCGTCGGAGCCGTTCTCGAGAGCCGACGAGACCAGTGTCTGGGCCGCGCCCCTGGGGCTGCCGGACTCGACGTAGATGCGCCGCAGGTCGGCGTCGTCCAGGGTCTTGTAAAGACCGTCCGAGCAGATGAGCAGCGCGGTGTCCCTCTCTACCGGGAAGGGCCCGAAGACGTCGACCTCGACCTCCGCGGACGTTCCGATGGAGCGGGTGAGGGCGTCTCGATACGGGGTGTTCATCGCCTCGGCCTCGGACTGGCCCCGCTTCATCGCTTCGGCAACGAAGGAGTGGTCCTCGGTGATCTGTCGGATGCCCGCGTCGCTGATGACGTAGCCGCGGCTGTCACCGACGTTTGCCACCATGAACTCGCCCTCGTCGACCAGGGCGGCGGTCAGCGTGGTGCCCATACCGTGCTTGCCGGGGTCCTTCGCCTTGTCGTGGACCTCGCGATTCGCAAGCTCCACCGCCCTGTCGATACCGATGCCGTCCTCCAGGGGCTTGACCAAGTTCTCCAAGGCCCGGGCACTGGCGACCTCTCCCGCCGCGTGGCATCCCCTGCCGTCGGCCACAGCCACAAGGGTACGACCATCGGACAGCCTCTGCACCAGGACCGAGTCCTCCTGGTACGGACGCTCTCCGGCGATGGATTCGCTGGCGAGACGGGGATCTTCGTTCACGCGACTAAGCGACGTCGTCCATGAACGTGATCTTCAGCCCGCCGGCCTCGACGACATCTCCGTTGCGAAGGGTAGCCCGCTTGGTACCGCGACCCTTCACGGTCATGGAGCCGAACATGGCGAGGTAGCGGACCTCGCACTTTTCCTCGACGGTGATCAGGAGGACGTGGTGCTTGGGTCCCCGTGGCACCTGGATGTCGCAGAGGTCGTCGGTCCCGATGAGGACGGCGGGCTGATCGGTGAGGTAGTGTGTTCCCCGCTCGCCGCCCGACTCCCAGATGAAGTGCTTCCGCTTCTTGCGGTCGGCGTCCTTCAAAAGCTCCTTCACCTCGTGGGGGTTGATGTGCATGGTGCCCTCCACCGGCGCCGTCGGCTGCCGTGTCGGCGCGGGCTTGTCGGCCATGGGCGAAGGCTTCGCGACGGGGACCTCTCCTTCACCCAGTGCTTTACCGAAGACGATGGAGAACTTTCCGAAGCCGATCTCGTCGCCGAGGCCGATGGATTGGGCCCCTGTGATCTTCTGGCCCTGGAAGTAGGTGCCGTTGGACGAGCCGAGGTCCTCGACGACCCAGCCCGACTCGTCGAGACGGATCTCGGCGTGGCGGCGTGAGACGGAAGGGTTGTCGATGAGGACATCCGCGCCCTCGTCCCGCCCTACGACGATGGACGCCTGCTTGAAGTCGTACGCCTGCATCACACGGCGGCCGAGAAGGAGCGTCAGCTTCGGCATCGTTGGTCCTCGCTTCCTGTCCAGCGGTACGGCGAGCCTGTCGGCCCGCGATGGGTGGGCTGCGACATAATGCCCTTCGATAAGGGCAGGGTCCAGTTTGGTGTGATGTGGTCTACCGATCCGCTCAAAGGCTCTGGGACACTGCGACGCAGCGGGGTTGGTCGGGAACGAGGTCGAGGCAGCGTGTGACGAGTTCCTGGGCCTGCTCGGCTGCTCCCTCCTGGATGGCCGCGTCGGCGTCCCAGGCCATGCGCTCTCCCACCTTGAAGAGGAGCGAGGCGGCTTCCTGGCTATCGGGGGCGAGTTCGGCCAGTCGAAGGGCGTAGCTCCGCACGTCTCCGCCCTCGAGACCGTAGTAGCGGTTTCGCTCCTGGGCCTGAACTGCGAGCTCGGTCAATCGGCGAATCTCCCACGATGCGTCGACGGCGACCCCCCGGTCGCGGAGCGTTCGGACGACGGACGGCACCTCCGCTTCGCCGACGTCCACGAAGAAGGGCATGCGGAGGTCGGCCATGATTCCGGTCGGGACGACCTGGAGTTCACGCTCGAGCCCGTCTTATGGGGGGTACATCCAGGAGTCGGCGACCAGAGCGTCATGA
>CALJKZ010000094.1 GCA_937983085.1 uncultured Gemmatimonadales bacterium | reverse complement strand
GGCGATGAGGGGGAGCGTGGAAGGGAAGGCCGAGAAGTCCCATTCCGACGGTGACCGGGCCGCCTCGCGTTCGAGCCGAACGGCCTCGGGTGTGCCTTCGAGACCGGCTCGCAGGAGTCGGCGACGTGCCTCGCGCTCCTCGGGGGTGAGCAGGCCCAGGCGTCGCTCCTCGAAGCCCGCCGGGGGCGTATCGAGGATCACCACGCCCGCCACCTGATCAGGGTACAGCGTCGCGTAGCGAAGCACGTGAACTCCGCCCATGGAGTGCCCGACGAGAACCAACGGCCCGGCGATACCGTGGGCCTCGATGACGGCCTGAATCTCCCGGGCGATCCGAGTGGGTGTGCGGGGGGCCTCGCCCGAGGGGCTTCGGCCCAGCCCCGGTCGGGCGAAGGTCGCCACCCTTGCCGCGGCCGAGAGGCCGGACCGGAGGGGAGCCCACGTCCGAGACGTCTGTCCCGCACCCGCGGCAAGGACGACGGTGACCGGGCCGGCCCCCTCTACGCACGCATGGACGGCACCGGTTTCCAGCGGAACGAGCCTGCACTCTTCCTGCGCCGAGGCAGGACGGGCTACCAAGGCCCCGGCCAGGACGAGCGCCCACAGGCCGACCCGTTGGCGGTTCCTCACTGGACCCACTTCGGCCGAGCAGCCCCGGCGCCTCCTCTTGGTCGGCTTCCAGCTCCGCGGTCGCCGACTCGATCGCCCGGCGCTGCGAGCGCTGAGCGACGCGGATCGTGGCGCCCGCGGTGACGGCCCCGAAGAGCGCCACCACGAAAGCCCGTAGTTCCTACGTTCAGAGCGATGCCAAGAACCACCCAAAGGGGGTTGGCGATGCCTTCGAACGCGCCCAGCAGACCAAGGCCGGCATAGGCGACGAAGGCGGACGCGAACCACGCCGCTCCCCACACCAGCCCATTGCCCAGAGCCGAACGAAGCCGGCGAAATGTCTTGATCACGATGCCGTTGGCATGCATCCACCGTCCCTGGTCACGGGTTGGACGAGATCGGTAGCCAGCGGGTCAGCCGACCGGGATCGAGTTCCAGCGGTCTGTTCGCACCACCGCTCCGATCAGCAGGCCCAGAACGCCTCCAGCGAGCGTCGTTCCGGTGACGAACATGGCGCAGAGTTCGCCATAGTTTCCAGAGCCGGAGCACGTCCCGTCCCCGCTGATACCGACAAGGCCAACGGCGAGACCCGTACCCGCGCCGATGAGCAATCCGCTTGCCGCGTGGGCACGTCGGCCGTCGAAGACCTCGAGCCGCGTAATGGCCTCCGACGGAACGACCCAACGCTCGGGCGGCGCCGCGTCGGCGCCTGCCAGGACCAGGGAATCGCGATCCAGCCACAGGAGTTGTCCAACCCGCCGCTCCGTCAGGACTTCGGGGGCGGTGACGCGGATGCGTTGTCCGACCTCGGGTGTCTGGGCCGACACCGGAGCGGGGATGATGAGGGCCGCCACCAGAAGGCTCGTCGCGAGCCGCGGCATGTTCATCAGCCCTACTCGAGAGGCAGAGAGGCGAACAACAGGAAGATCGGACGGGAGGCACTCAAGGGGTCTCACTGCTCGAGCGCTAGCTGACTCCGACTCGACTGCTCCTACACCAACGTAGCACCTCAGGAGCCGGTCCCGCCCTCCGGAGCCGGTCCCACCCCTCAGCGAACGAGCCCCGCTTCCTGCAGTCGCTGTCGGAGCTCCGTGACCCGCCGCGCGTTCACGCCCAGGTCTCCCTCCCCCAGGCGCGACGCCGAGCGCACGATGAGCTCGCCATCGACGCCGACGAGAAGCTCCAGGTCGTCGATAAAGCGGAAGAGGAGGCTCTTCGCCTCGGCCCGCAGATAGCCGCTTGCCGACTCCACTACCTCGGTGCGTGGCATGGACTCCACCACGGACTCTAGCCGGGTCATGAGCTCCGGGCCTGTGACGTTGCCGGTGAGGTACATCCCCGCGGTACCGTCGGGGTGCCGCATCCCCGTGTGGACGCAGTTCGGCGAGCCGGGGCAGGGAGCGAGCGTGCCGTCCCTCGGCCCGAGGTTGTCGGGGGTGGGGGCTCCGCAGCCCAGGAGGGAAGTCAGGATCAGCACCATACCAGTACGTCTCATCGGGAGCACAGGCCTCGGTTCACCGTGTGTCACTACTGCTGGAGCGATGGTCAGCGCTCCATCTGAACGGTAACCCCACTCGCGGTCGGGCCGAACGAACCCGTTAGTACTCCGCTCGACCAGGTCCAGGTCGCATCGCGCACGAACGTGTCCGCGTCCTGGTCGAAGGTGATGTTGCTACCGGTGATCCCGTACGTGCCAGCCATATCGGCATTCAACGGTCCCCCGACGGAGGCCGGAACGAAGAGGTTCCCCGTCACCCCACCCGAGGCGGTGAGCACCAGCGTGAGGCTGCCGCCGGCGGCGAGCACATCATTGCCCTCGGCCTGAAATGAGGTGGCCATGTACGAGCCAGCCACCAGATCAGGTGTCGGCGCCACCGGGTCCGAGCATGCGGTGGCGGCGAGAACCATCATCGCCGCCAACGTGAAGGAGCATGTCAGCCGCATCCGGACCTCGGAATTCTGCGTGAGCGATGCCTCGTGGGACGGTGCGCCCCGGCGCTACCTGTAGCGACCTCACCAGGCTGTAGCAACTCGACGCTGCCGGTGGCCGGAGGCGCGCGCACCTCGACGAACGGTGCCGTTGCGCACCCGACGGATGGGGAAGCTAGGATGTAGCCCCGCCCTTCCCAGCCGGTCCGGAGCACCTCATGACACCGAGCCCTTTCCCACCCGCGCTTCCCTACGACGAGTGGGAGGACACGAAAGCGACGCTTCACCTCGTATCTCAGATCGTCGGCAAGATCAAACTGACGACGCAGCCGAAGCAGCCGCACTGGTGGCATGCGACGCTGCGGGTCACGCCGAGAGGAGTCTCCACCGGACCGATCTTCGAGCGGGGTGGGTCGTTCGCCCTCGAGATCGACGTCCACGATCTGCGCCTCCAGCTCCACGACAGTGAGGGTGTGAGGGATGGCTTCGCCCTGGCCGGAGCGTCGATTGCCAAAGTGTACGCCAACACCATGGACCTGCTTGGACGGACGGGCCACGAGACGGAGATCTTCGCCAAGCCCTTCGACAAACCCCATTCGGAGCTCCCCTTCGCGAAGGATGAGACTCACGGATCCTGGGACCACGACGCGATACGCCGGTGGTGGATGTCCATGACGTTCACCGAGGAGGTCTTCCGGAGCTTCGCCGGTCGCTCTTTCATGCGCACGTCGCCCGTTCAACTCTTCTGGCACTCGTTCGACCTGGCCGTGACGCGATTCACCGGCCGCAGATCTCCGTCGTTCGGAGAGGGCGGGCGGAGGTCCGATGTCGAGGCGTACTCACACGAGGTCATCAGCTTCGGCTACTGGCCGGGCGATCCCGACGTACGGTTCCCCGCCTACTACAGCTACACCGCCCCCGAGCCCGAGGGGCTCTCCCATCGCCGGATCCATCCTGAGGAAGCCGGGTGGCAGGAGCTTCCTTCCTCGCACCTGG
>CALJKZ010000093.1 GCA_937983085.1 uncultured Gemmatimonadales bacterium | reverse complement strand
CCAGCGACAGTCTCGCCCCGCTCTGGTACGCCTCCGTGTCCTTGTTCCCGTTCGGGTCGTAGGTCTTCGTGACCGACTTCGGGTACGCCGTCATGCCCACGTAGCTCTGGGTCTCCTTGTAGACGAACGACTCGAGCCCGATGACAGCATACTCGAATGCCAGCTTGTAGTCGTTGTCCTCGTTCGTGAGCATCCGGTTCACGCCGTCATAGGTCCGCGTCTCCGACGTGGTTCCGAGAAAACCCGTGGCCAGGGTGATGGACCGGGAGGTGTTCCGATTCAGGACATCGAACGTGTCGTCAATGACGTTTCCGGCCGGGTCTGTGGTCTTCGTCACGTTGTCGTTCGGGTCGTACTCGTAGGCGACCGAGCTCGTGTCGGGGTACGTCATCGCCGTCGGCCGGTCCAGGGCGTCGTAGGTCCAGGTGGACTCGTTCGGTGCGTCGTCCTTGTGGGAGACGAGCCGGTCGTTCTTGTCGAAGCCCCACTGGGTGACCTGGGCCGTGGTGAAGTCGTTTATCGTGGCCCCCAAGGTCAGCGCCGTCTCCTTCTTGGTCATCCGGTTCAGCCCGTCGAAGGTCAACCGGGTCGGGTTTCCTTCCGCGTCGATATGGAAGACCATGTTCGACCGGCTGTCGTAGAAGGTCTGGGTCGTCCACCGGTTCGAGCTGTTGTTCCGGTCGATCTCAATGTACGTCTTGCGCCGGTTGATCTCGTCGTAGGTCGCCTCGTAGTTGTGCGTGATCGGCGTCGCGCCGTCATACTCCTTGATCGACCACGCCGTGGGGTTCCCGTTGTCGTCGAGGGTGTAGGAGACCTGGTTCCCGAGCGCGTCCGTCACCGTCGTGCGCCGGAGCGCGGTATCGTAGCCGTAGGTCGTGTCCTTGCCCCGCGGGTTGGTGACGACCTTCACCTGGCCGGTCTTCAGGCGCTCGATGATCGTCACGGCGTCCGAGTACGTGCCGGACGGGTCCTTGAAGAGCGCGCTCGTCTTCCAGTGCCGGTTCCGCTCGTCGAAGTAGTGCGACTCGCGCTGGAGCTCGGTGTTCGAGCTGTTTCTTCGCGTGACCTTCGTGATGTTGCCGTTCTTGTCCAGCTCCCACTCCGTGTAGTGGCCCACCGCGTTCGTCTCCTTGACCCGGCGATCGAACATGTCGTAGTCCGTGTCGGTCTCGTTGTCCCTGCCGTCGATGACCGTGATCCGGTTCCCGTTCTCGTCGTACAGGTATTCCTCTTCCGAGGCTTCCGTGGCGCCCTCGCCCCGGATGAACTTGATCACCCAGTCCCTTTCGTTGAACTCCCACTTGTCCCTGTTCCCCTCGGGTTTGGTAACGCGGATGCGGTTCTGGTTCGCGTCGTAGTCGAAGGCCGTGGTCCTCGTTGTCGAGGCGTCGATCTCCTCGACCAGCGTCGCCAGATCGTCCGTCGTCGTGAACGTGCATGTCGTGGTGATCCACGGGTTAGCGGCTACGACGTTGCCGTCCTTGTCGATGTTCTCGATGTCGATCGTGACCGTGTTTCCATTGCCGTCGTAGGCGTACTTCGCGCTGTAGCCCAGCGCCGACGGGGCGTCGTCCTGCTTCAGGCGCCCCAGGTTGTCCCAGGTCATCGTGCGGGAGTGTCCGTTCGGGTCCGTGATCGTCGCCGTGTTGCCGCAGGTGTCGTAGGTGTACGCCGTCTCGAGGTCCAGCCCCGTCGGGTCCACCTCCTCTTTCTGGAGCAGGTCGCTGCTGTTTCCCGTCGTGTAGTACGTGTAGGCGACGACGCGGCCTTCCTCATCAGTGGCTTGCGTGAGCTGACCCTTCGTGTTGTATGTGTAGCTCCGGGAGGCCGTCTGTGTGGTGGGGTTCGTCACCGTCGGATGCGTAACGCTCGTCAGGTTCCCTGCAGAATCCCGTCCGTAGGTCGTCTGGTTGCCCAAGGGATCCGTGTAGGAGGTCATGAAGTTCGCCGAGTTGTAGCCCCACTGATGAACGATGTCGGTCGTATCGTTGACGTTCGTGTCCGTCGTACGGTGCCGCTGCTCGGTGAGATCGCCGTTCGCGTCAAAGGTCACGTCGATCCGGTTGCCGCGGGGGAACACGGTGTAGGACGGAAACACTCCGGAGTAGTAACGGAGCGTCACGTATTTCGGCGTGGACGCGACCACGGTCTCCGTCTTGGTGATCTGCTGGCCTGAATGATAGAGCTTGTGCACGTGCCCCTTACGGTCCGTGCGCGTCGTCACGCCCGAGGAGTACGAGTACCCGACGGAGTTGCTTCCGATCGTAACCGAGGAAGTCTGCCCGCTCGTTCCCAAGTAGCCGAAGCCCCACACGGTGTTGCCGCGGCCGTCCGTGAACGACGTAAGCCGATTCTGGCCGTCGTACCCCAGGGTCATGGTGATGCCCGAGGTCTGGTCCGGCGTCGTCGGCGTGGTGATCGTCGTGAGGTTGTCGCTCGCGTCGTAGCCGAAGCTCCACTGTCGGCCGCAGGGATCCGTGATCGAGGAGATGTAATTGTTCGCGTTGTGCGCGATCGTGTAGCTCTTGCCCCTGTTGTCCGTGAGTGCCGTGAGCTTGTAGTTGGCGTCGTAGGTGAACGCCGCCTGGTTGCCGTTGCGGTCCGTGTACGTCGCCGGCATCCCGCGGGAGTCGAACACCCACGCATTGCCCCACTTGTCCGTCAGCACGTAGTTGCCGCTGCCGTTCTTCGTGAGGGCGTCGAATACGTCGGAAGGGGCAGCGTAGGCCGCGCCGTTCCAGTTGAAGCGGTCCAGGCGACCCGTGGGGCGCCGGATGTTGACGTGGTGGCCGTTCAACGCGTTCGGGTCACTGGGGTTGTCCACGACGTACTGTGCTGTGGTTTCCCAGCTCGGCAGCATCTGACGCCCCAGCTGGCTGGAGCCGCTGATCATCGATCGCCAACGGATCGCGAAGACGTTGTCCTCCAGCACTCCCGGTGTCGTGAACAGCACCTTGTCCCAGAACAGCTCCCCGGTGCGCACGTCCACGGTCACATCGCAGCACTTCTTCGCGCGACACCCGCCCCCGCATCCAAGGCCGCATCCCGACGAGCCGCACTTCGATGACTCGCACGCCATCGCGAGCTCCATCACATCGCAGATGGCGCTCTCTTGGGACGTGGAGTTGTTCGCCCAGAAGGGATCCGTGTAGGGCGCGGCGAGCGCGGCGCGCTGGATCAGGAACAGCGCGAGCACGGCGAACATCACGGCACCCGCGATGGCGAACGCGCGGCCCTCGGGCGACTTGGGCAGGTACTTCGACATGACCTTCTCCTCTTAGCGGACCGGATCATCCGCCGAACGCTCCACAGCTATCCGCAAGAGGAGGGCGCGACAAGATGGCCAAGTTGGACATGTCCATGTTGGCCATGTCCAATATGGACAGTCGAACGCAATCCGAACGCAAGCAGCGCATTGCCAGCAGCGGGTGTTGACGGCATCCTCGGGGGCATGGCAACCGCACAGAAGAGCACTGCCGGCGAGGGGCGCGGGCTCAACCGCACCATCCTTCTCTTGAACGTGGGCGTCCTGGTCGTGAACTTCATCCTGGCGTTCTCGACCACGAACTCCCAGATCGGACTGCTGCAGAGCACGGCGGCCGTCTCGAACGGGCGGCTACCCAGACAGGTGCTTGCCCAGACCGACGCATCCGTGACCTTCCTGAAGGTCGTCCAGTCGGTGGGGAGCCAGGGGTCACAGGGCACGAGCGTGTTCAACGCCACGAACCTGCGCGCGCTCCACGACGCCGTGCGCGGCTACCGGCACACGATCGAGCAGGGCGTCACGGAGCTACTGGCCCGCACCGGCGACGGCCAGGCGATCAGGGACGCCTACGACCAGCTCGGGCGCGCGGCCCGGGAGGATCTGGAGCTGCAGCTGTCGCCGCATTTTCCGGACCCGGGCATCGTCCGGCGCCTGACGACGGAGATCATACGGAACTCTGGGTAGCCTCGGGCCCGCCCGGGTTGTCCCCCGACGTCGCTTGGGCCCGGAGCGACTGCGCGACGCGGTCGATCCAGCCACCCTCCGTTCTCCAGCGGCGGTATGCGCGCACGATCCGCGCCACGATTCCTTGCGCCATGGTGCGTCCAAAGATCGCCCCACCCGGAAGACCCCGCTCGATGGCTGCCATGAGGCGCTCGAGCCTCTGCTTGATGGCGGAGGCCGACACGCCGAGCGCGAGCGCCATGGTCCTGTTCCCGAAGCCGGATCGCAGGAGCCATGCCACCTCGGCCCCCTTGCGCGTGACCCCCAGGGGAGCGAAGGCGGCGACGTAGTCCTCCAGATCGTCGTCGGGCAGAAGCAGGTCCCTGTAGGCGGCGCCCCCCTTGAGGGCGCGCAACCGGGGCTGAGTCGATCGCTCCGCACGCCCGTGGTCAGACCGTCGCTTCCCCTTGCCGTTCCGCTTGCCGGCCATGCGTCACCTCCGCGCTCATCCCTTCGGCTCTCATGCTAGGCAATACGCCGCGCGATGCAACCGCAACGGGACACTAACGGGTTGGCGGCGCGCTGTTACGCGAAACTAACGCGGTGGTGGAATAGGGGCGGTGCTTACGGCTCCACCGGCGGTGCCGGCGGCTGCGCCGCCCTCGCGAACCGGTCGAAGAGCCAGTCCAGGAAGAAGCGCGCGAACTGGGCGTCGTCGGTGACGCGCTTGTAGAACTCGAAGTTCGTGTCCACCATCTCCTGGAGCGTGTCCTCGACGACGTGGTTGAAGGTCAGACGGGCGTTCTCGCGCGTGTTCGCCCGCAGCGCCGCGTTCAGGGACTCATCCGACGCGAGGCGGCTCTCCAGCGTCTCGATGAAGACCTTGTCCTCCTCGGTGAACTCCGTCCCGAACCGCTCGTTCAGGTCCCGGATGATCTCGCTCAGGGCCTCCAACTCCTCCGTGGGCACGCGGCCGCTGCCCGGTCCCCGCGGCTCCACTTCGCCTTCGCCGCGCTCCAGCGGGATCTTGGCCGAGCCCGTCTGCTGGACCCGGTAGGAGTCCATGTCGATGTACTCGCGCACCTCCGAGGGCAGGTCTTCCTTCCGGCGAGGGAGCACCGCCCGCAGCAGCCGGGCGAAGACGTACAGCTTCTCCAGGTCCGCGTCGGTGAACCGGATGACCTGGGACAAGAAGGCGTAGAGCCGCACGTAGTCCGCCAGCCGGCTGCGCAGGTCCGCCTGCTCTGCCTCGGTGAGCTTCTCGAAGCGGTCCGCGATGGGCTTCAGCGCCTTGTGGAGCTTCGCGTGCCGGCCGTTCGGGCGGCTGCCCGGCGTGAAGTAGAGCTCCGCAAAGGCGTCCACGTCCTCCTCGGTGAAGAGGTGGAAGTCGAGAAGCTGCCGGTGGAGGTCGTAGAGCAGGTTCGGGTCGGTGGACTCCGTCAGCAGGGTCTTCTCGTAGTAGGGCTGGAACGCCTTCTGGATCTCGTCGGCCTCGTTGGCGAAGTCCAGGACCATCGTCTCCTCCTTGCCGGGACATTTCCGGTTCAGGCGGGAGAGGGTCTGGACGGCGTTCACGCCGCCGAGTTTCTTGTCCACGTACATCGTGTGGAGCAGGGGCTGGTCGAAGCCGGTCTGGAACTTGTTGGCCACGACGAGGATCTTGTACTCGGGCCGCTCGAACGCCTTCGCGGTCTGCGCCTCGGAGAAGCCGTTCATGCCAGCCTCGGTGTAGCGGATGCCCGTGTCTTCCACGGTTCCCGAGAACGCCACGAGCGCCCGGAACCGGTGGCCCCGCTCCTTCAGGTGCTTGTCCAGCGCCAGCTTGTAGCGCACCGCGTGGAGCCGCGACCGCGTCACCAGCATCGCCTTCGCCCGGCCCCCGATGCGGTGGGCCACGCAGGTGGCGAAGTGCTCCGTCACGATCTCCACCTTCTTCTGGATCGCGTGGGGGTGCAGGTCCACGAAGGACCGCAGCAGGTAGCTCGCCTTGGCCTTGTCGTACCGGGGGTCCTCGGCCACCTTCTTGAGCAGGCTCCAGTAGACCTTGTAGGTCGTGTAGTTCTCCAGCACGTCGAGGATGAAATCCTCCTCGATGGCCTGGCGCATCGTGTAGAGGCTGAAGGGCTCGTACCGCCCATCGTCACGCCTCGACCCGAACAGCTCCAGCGTCTTCGGCTTCGGCGTCGCCGTGAACGCGAACGTCGAGACGTTGTCGAGATGCCCCCGCGCCGCCATCTCCGCGGCGATCCGGTCCTCCAGGTCGTCGCCCTCGCCCGCCTCCTCCTCCTCGGCGCCCTCCAGGTCCGAAGCCGCGAGCACCTCCTTCAGGCTCTTCGTGCTCTCGCCCGTCTGGGAGGAGTGGGCCTCGTCCACGATCACGGCGAAGCGGCTCCACGGCATGTCGCTGATCTGGTTGACGATCACGGAGAACTTCTGGAGCGTCGAGACGATGATGGTCTTGCCCGCTTCGAGCGCGTCGCGCAGCTGGGTGGACCGCTTGTCGATGTTCTCGACGACCCCGCGGGTCTGCTCGAACTGCCGCACCGTCCGCTGGAGCTGCCGGTCGAGCACGCGGCGGTCCGTGATGACCACGATGGAATCGAAGACCCGCCGGTCCTCGTCGTCGTGCAGTACCGAGAGCTGGTGCGCCAGCCAGGCGATGGAGTTGCTCTTGCCGCTCCCCGCGCTGTGCTGGACCAGGTAGCGGTGCCCCGGGCCGCGGGCGCGGGCGTCGGCCACCATGCGGCGCACCGAGTCGAGCTGGTGGTAGCGGGGGAAGATGAGCAGCCGCTTACCCGTCTTCTTCCCCTCGTCGTCCTCCTCCTCAACCTCGTGGACGAAGTGCTGGAGGAGGTCGAGGACGCTGTCCTTGGACCAGACCTGCTCCCAGAGGTAGCTCGTCGCGTGGCCGCGCGCAGAGGGAGGGTTGCCGGCGCCGCCGAACTTGCCCCTGTTGAAGGGCAGGAACCACGTCGCCTTCCCCTCGAGCTTCGTCGTGACGTAGACCCAGTCGGGATCGACGGCGAAGTGCGCGAGGCAGCGGCGGAAGGAGAGCAGGGGCTCTCTCGGGTCGCGGTCGGTACGGTACTGCTTGATGGCGTGGTTCACGTCCTGGCCGGTGAAGGGGTTCTTCAGCTCGGCCGTGAAGAGCGGCAGGCCGTTCAGGAACAGCACCATGTCGATGCTGTTCTCGTTCTTCTCGCTGTAGTGGACCTGGCGGACCACGGTGAAGACGTTGGCCAGGTACAGGCGCTGCAGCTCCTCGTTGAGGCCGCTGGAGGGCCGGAAGTAGGCGAGCCGGAACTTGCAGCCCGCATCCCGGACCCCCTTGCGGAGCACGTCGAGGACCCCGCGGCGCTCAACCTCGCGGGCGAGGCGCTGGAGGAACCGCTCCTTCGCCTCGGCCCCGTGGTGTTGCTTCAGGCGGTCCCACTCCTTCGGCTGGGTCGCCAGGACGAAGTCGGTCACGTCGTCGCGGACGAGGCAGTGGGACTTGTCGTAGTCCCTGTCGAGTCGCTTGCGGTAGCCACCCGGGGGCCAGTCGCCAGGGGCCTGCTCGCCGACGGTGCCGGGCGGAGCGCCGGGGCCGCCCGCGAGGAGGGCCTCCTCGATGGCCTCCTCGAAGCGGCGCTCCGACACGTCGGGCTTCATGCGGCTTCCTCGCGCACGTCGATCTTCCCGGTGACGGCGGCGGAGATTAGGGCGGTGCGGTACTCGCGGAGTAGCTCAACAGCTCGCGTTACCTTGCGCGTCAGTGCGTCGAGCGTTTCGTTCAGTGTTCGAACGTGAGCGATGATCTGGCGTTGCTCATCGATGGGCGGTACGGGCGTGACGAGTTCCTTCACGTCGGGCATCCCAATCGTCCGGATCGTCGCACCCATCGTGAGTCGCTGTAGCTCCTGGGTCATGCATCGGAACACCTGGAGGAGATACTCCGGCAGAATCTGGGGACCGCACACCCACGCGATGAAGTGCTGTGAGACGGCCATCGGCCGGGCGGCGATGGCGCACTTGCCGATTGTCGCGTCTCGCGAGAAGACGACCGTGCCCGCCGGGAGGATGCGTGCGGAGGAGTTGGCAATGCCGAGTTCCGTTGTGCAGTAGGCCGTCTCGCGCACGTACTCGGATGTCTCCAGTGTTCCCGTGTCGTTGAGCGACACCCACGGGATAGATCCACCCTCCCAGTAGGCGGCGATCTTCTTATCAGGCGTATGGCCGCTTTCGAGCCTCGCCGCGTGCTTCACCCGCTGAACCTGCCAGTGGGTCGGGATGCGGTGCAGCCATGCCACGCCTGCGTCCCTCAGCGTTGCGCTGGGATCGAGTCCCTTCGTCACAGCCTGCACGATTGCCGCCGTTTGCTTCTCCTGAAGCAGCTCGAGCAGCCGCTCCTTCTTCGCAATGAGCGCGTCGATTCGACTGACTCGCCGGCGAATGAAGCCCACGATGGTGCGCTGCTCTTCCGGAGTGGGCAACGGACAGACAAACGACGCCACGTCTGGCATGTAGATAGTGTGATGTGTCGAACCCATCGTCAGCCGCCTGAGCTCGGGTTTCATCGCACGCATGATGTACAGGAGATACTCGGGCAGCAGGCGTGGACCCGGCACCCAATTGACGAAGTCCTGGGTCGTGGCCATCGGCGTTCCGAGTATGGCTGAGAATCCAACTGAGGCTGTACGTGAGAGGATGACGGTTCCCTCTGGGAGTAGCCGTGCAGCGGAGTTCGCCAGGCCCAGCTCGCTGATCTGTTCCCTTGTCTCGTGGACGTACTCGGCCTTGCCAGACCGGATCTGCCACACGTCTGCGAGTCCGAACCAGGGGATTGTGCAGTTCTCCCAATACTCCGGGTGCTGTCTGCTTGGCGTATGCCCAGACTCCAGGCGTGCGACGTGCTTCGTGCGGGCAACCTCCCAATGAGCCGGGATCCGCCCTATCCACCAAACGCCTGACTCGCGATAGGCAGGATAGGCCCTACGCCGACTCTCCGTGGCTGCGAGCGCCCGACTCACCCCGCCACCTCCCGGAGCAACCCCAGGATGTCCCGCTCTATCGCCTTGATGTCGGCTTCGATCTCCTCCAGGGGGCGCGGCGGCTCGTACTTGTAGAAGTAGCGGTTGAAGTTGATCTCGTAGCCCACCGCGCCGACCTCGCCGTCCTTGCGGTCGCGGCGGCCCTCGTCGATCCAGGCGTCGGAGACGTAGGGCTTCACCTCGCGCTCGAAGTACTCCTGCACCGACTCCGAGAGGGGCACGTTCTCCGTGTCACGCAGCTCGGGGTTGGGCTCGGGGTGGCCGTCCTTGCCGCGGCAGACCTCCGCTGTCTTGTCCCTCTCGGAGAGCGCGTTCAGGACGGCCTTGCGGAGCGGCGCGGTCAGCTTCAGGTCCGCCTCCTTTTCGGCGGCCTTCAACGCGGCGAGGAACGGCTTGCGGTCCTTGAAGAGCGTGTCCGGGAGCGCCTGCAGCATCGCGCGGATGCGCTCCTGCGTGTCCCGGCCTGCCGCCTCTTCCTTCGCTTTCGCCGCGGCGTCCTTCTTGCGGCTCTTCACGAGGTTCGCAAACGCGCTCTGCGAGTCGAGCCGGGCGATGCGCTCCTTGTTCGCCTGGAAGTTGAGCCGCAGCGGTCGCTCCACGGTGATCTTGCGGTAGCCGAAGTGGGTGGTCGGGAAGATTCGGCAGTGCTCGCCCTCCTCGAAGGCCGCGTGCAGCTTCAGGATGCGTTCGGCCTGCTCGGGCGGAACCTCGCGCCGCTTGTCGCCGAGGCTCTTGCGCATCGGCACCCAGAAGGACGTGGCGTCGATGAGCTGGACCTTGCCCCTGCGCGCCTTCGCCTTCCGGTTCGTGAGCACCCAGACGTAGGTGGCGATGCCGGTGTTGTAGAAGAGCTGCTCCGGCATGGCGATCAGCGCCTCCAGCCAGTCGTTCTCCAGGATCCAGCGCCGGATCTCGCTCTCGCCGCTGCCGGCGTCGCCCGTGAACAGCGGCGAGCCGTTCATGATGATCGCCACTCGGCTGCCCCCGGACGCCCCCTCCTTCATATGGGAGAGCATGTGCTGGAGAAACAGGAGCTGGCCGTCGGAGATCCGGGGCAGGCCCGCGGCGAAGCGGCCCGCCTCGCCCTTCTCGTGCTCGGCCCGCACCTCGTCCTCGTCGCGCTTCCAGTCCTTGCCGTAGGGCGGGTTGGCGATGAGGTAGTCGAAGCCGCGGGTCCCGTGGCGGTCCTTCGCCAGGATCGAGCCGAAGAGGATGTGCTCGGCGTCGCGGCCGTCGGCGCTCTTCATGAAGAGGTCCGACTTGCAGACCGCGAAGGTTTCGGGGTTCACCTCCTGGCCGAAGAGGTGGATGTCGGCCTTCGGGTTGATGCCCTCCCGCTCCGGCGTGCCGAGGATGTGGTCCTTCGTGATCGTGAGCATCCCGCCGGTCCCGCAGCACGGGTCGCAGACCGTGAGGACCACGCCCTCCGTGCGGATGCGGCCGGCGTCGCCGGCCAGGAGCAGATCCACCATGAGGTGGACCACGTCGCGGGGTGTGAAGTGCTCGCCGGGGTTCTCGTTGAGCGCCTCGTTGAACTTGCGGATCAGCTCCTCGAAGACCGTCCCCATCATGGGGTTGGAGATGCGGTCGGGGTGGAGGTCCACGTTCTTGAACCGTTCCAGCACTTTGAAGAGGAGCCCCGCCTCGTCGAGCTTCGTGATCGTGCCGTCGAAGTCGAACTTCTCCAGCACCTCGCGCATGTTGGGGCTGAAGCCCTGGATGTAGTTGCGGAGGTTCGAGGCGAGGCCGGGGGCGTCGGCCAGGAGCTTCTCGAAGTCGTAGCGGGAGGTGTTCCAGAAGGCGAAGCCGGACGCCTTGCGGAGCTGGGGGTCGAGGTTCTCCAGCTTGCCCTTGAACTTGGCGTTGACCTCGAGGACGGCCTCCTTGGTGGGGGCGAGGACGCAGTCGAGGCGGCGCAGGACCGTGAGGGGCAGGATCACGTCCTGGTACTTGCCCCGCTTGAAGGTGTCCCGGATGAGGTCCGCGACCCCCCAGATAAAGGAGACGATCTCGCCGTGGTTCATGCGCTGCCGGTGTCCCGGGGCCGGGTGGGCCGGCCCCTGCCAGGGATGATCGCGCGGAAGCGCCTCCGCGTCAATCGAGGCCAGAAAGCTCCGCCACGTCGAGCAGGACTACGCCTGTGGCCGCAGCTGCCGCACGCGCACCAGGCGTGTACCCAGCATTGGTGACAACGTAGGCGCGGTCGGCGCCGTGCACCCTGCGCCCGGCGTTGACTTCCTGCACCGCCGAGTTTCCGATGGGGGAGGAGTACAGCTTGCACTGGAAGGCTGCGCGGACACCATCCCGCTCTGCGAGGAGATCCGCGCCCTGGTCACCAGAGCCTCCGAGCACCGTCACGCTCCATCCAGCAGTTCGCAGCAGATCGGCGCAGTGCTGTTCGAACTCAGCGGGCGTCATGTGAGCGAGCGCCTGCGAAGTCACCCCGCTCTCGGTCAACCCCTCATCTGCCGTGGCATCGATCAACTCCAGCGCGAAGCGGGCAAACCAATCTATCTGTCGGTGCTCGCCACGGTACGACGAACGCGATGACCACGGAAGCGCCCGAAAGCCTGCGCGTACCCCCCTCCCGAACTGCCTGTCGGTCATTCGCGCCCGGAGCCCAGGCACAAGTACGTTGTGGAACACGTGCCTCATCTCCCGCTGCCACTTCGAGTCATCCTCCACGCCGTACGGATCCCGCGAAACCGTCACCCGCTTGCGCGCCCCCAAGGTCCTCCGGTGAGCTTCAAGGACAGCCGTAGCTGCATTGAAGAGCCTTCGCCAGTCGCTCGGCCAACCCCTTGGAAAGTCGGGCCAAACGAGGGCGACCGAACAAGCTAGGAATACGGTGCCGATCAGCCAGACGCCGGCGCCTACACGAAATCCTCTGTCGATCCCAGCTACGACACACAGGACTCCGACGAGGAACATGAGGCAGGCGAAGGGTCTGCGTCCTGCCCCCGAGGTCAAGTCCTTTATCAGTGACGGTTTCATCCGGGAAGGCCGGGGGACCAATACAGAGAGACGAGGCAGTCCGGCAGGATGCCGCGCACGCTGGCGTTGGGCTGGAGGTCTTCGAGCTGGGACACGACGTACCGCAGGACCGGCCCGGCCTCGGCACTCCCATGCGCTTCCCCGGCGCCGCCCTCGGCCTGAGAGCGTAGCGATCAGAGGGCCGGCACGCAACACCCCTGTTGGTGTCAGCCAACCTCACCATACGCTTCGGGTTGCAGCAGATCCCGGTCGGCAAGATCGAACAGATCGTGCGGATCGAGGCCGTGTAGAAGGGCGTGCTTTTCTACAAGCGGCTTGAATCGCTTCGACCCGACATCGCAGACGCAGTTGTAGAAGAGGACAGCGATCTCGAATCGCGATAGCTGGGCTCGAACCAGACGCATGTGGAACGCGGCCTCCTCGCTCCGCTCGTCAACGAAACGGACAATCTGGTACAGGTTCCGGAAGTAGTGCCCCGCGTGCACCTGCACCAAGTTCTTGAAAGGCTCTACCACGTTCCTAGGGGGCGTCGCTTCGCCCGCGCTGATCCCCCGACGTGCTGCGGTCTGGAGTTGAGTACGCCACTCCCGGAAGCACTCGCGCCCCGAACACTTTATGCTCCCGCCAGACCGCATGACAAGACCATCGACGATCTCGCCGTGTGCACGCAAGAGCTGGAAGAGCGTCGATTCGAAGACCTGCGTGTTGAGCGCCCGCGTCTGTGCCTCCATCTGTTCTCGCTGCCCTGTGATCTCCTCTCTCGTCAGCGCCAGCTCAGTGCGCTGGAGCTCCAGGTCAGTGCGTTGCAGTCTGAGTTCCTCGCGCTGCATGAGGATCGCCACAATGACGCCCAGAAAGGCGAGGCCCGAGAACAGGGCGTTCACGGCCCCGAACATGTCTCCAAACGTCCCCCGCCATACATGATCTGTGCGAAGGAGCAGGAAGAATGTCGATGCCCAGAAAAGCACGACGCACGCGCCAAGAAGAATGTACGACCGCACCTTCATGTGGCACAGGATAGCCGTAGAGGCAGTTGCGTAGGCCACTTCAAACCGTACGGCCGTCCTGGTGGAGCCGGGGCGTTGCAGGGACGACGGCGCGTTTCTGTGCGCAGGGTGCTCGACGGGAACCGGGTGCGGTGGCAGGTGGTGCGGATGCGGCGGCTGCCGGGGAGCGACGAGCATGGGCTCTGCCGTACCTCGACGTGACGCGACCGAACGGCAGGGCATTGCGCAGTCGATGCGCGTGATCACACTGACGGCGGCTCCTGGCTGGCGAGATCGAGTCCGACTTGGTCACCTAGCG
>CALJKZ010000092.1 GCA_937983085.1 uncultured Gemmatimonadales bacterium | reverse complement strand
CGACCACCGAGATCTACACTCTTTCCCTACACGACGCTCTTCCGATCTCCGCGCCCGCGCCTCCAATGACCACATCGACGGACCGGGGCAGAAGCTCGCGAATTTTCAGAACCTCCTGAACGCCCCGGGCGTCCAGCCGGGGATGCACGGCCGAGAGTGCCACCATCTTCGCTCCGAGCTTCTGAGCCGCCTGGGCGATGTCGTCGGCGGGGAGGTCCGGGCCGAGGAACCGGACACGCCAGCCTTCGTACGCGGCGATGACCCCGGCAAGGAGGGCGCCGAACTCATGGCGCTGCCCGGCGGGTGTGCCGGTGAGGGCCATGGGAGCCTCGGGGTCCGGCTGATTCGTCGTGGAGACCCACTCCAGGAATCGACGGATCGCCAGCGACGCGACGTGCTCGGTGCTCGGCCGCATCCGTCCCGACTGCCATGCCCGGCCGACCTCTTGCAAGGGGGGAACCATGAGGCCCTCGACGAGCTCGTGCGGCCGAAGCTCGACGGCCGATCGCATGAGGTACTGCTCGAGCTCTTCCGTCTCCATGGCCTCCACGAGATCGAGGGCTGCGTTGACGCGGTCGACGTCGGGGGCGATGGCATTGCCCTGGAGTTGGACCGGCGTTTCACGGTCTTCGTCGATGAGCGCCTGCAGTTCGTCCGCGTCCAGGTCCGCGATGAGGCCGATGGTGCGCCCCCCGTCGACGGCGGTAGCGAGCAGCTGAAGGCGTCTCACGTCGGCGTCCGAGTAGAGCCGCTGACCCCCGTCGCTACGAGAGGGTTCGACCGCTCCGTACCGACGCTCCCACGCCCGGAGGACGGGCGCGGACAGCCCTGTTCGTTGGGAGACGACTCGGATGGGGTGGCGTGCTTCGGTGGTGTCGATCATGGCTCCAAGGGTAAGCGGTTGTTCAGGTACTGTCAAACTGATTTTCTAAACACACCCTTGACAGTCCGTGACTGGGGCGCGAACGTTGCTGAACAGAACTTAAACAAACGATTCACGCCGGAGTTTGATACCATGTTCAAGAAGATTCTCGTCTTCGCTCTGTTCGGAGCCACGCTTGCAGTGACCGCGCCCGAAGGCGTTCAGGCCCAGGACGGTGACATCGTGGCCGTCGCCCAGGCCGCTGGAGGCTTCGAGACGCTACTCGCCGCCGCCACCGCCGCCGACCTCGTCGCCACTCTCCAGGGCGCGGGCCCGTTCACCGTCTTCGCTCCCACGGACGAGGCGTTCGCCAAGATTCCCCAGGAACAGCTCCAGGCACTTCTCGAGAACAAGGATGCCCTGCGCAAGGTCCTGCTCTATCACGTTGTTCCCGGTAGGGTCGAGGCCAGCCAGGTCGTGAATCTGACCAGCGCCGAGACCGCCGCCGGTCAGAACGTCTCCATCATGGTGGAGAACGGTGCGGTGAAGGTCGACAATGCCAACGTCATGGCCACGGACATCCAGGCCAGCAACGGCGTCATCCACGTTATCGATCAGGTGATCCTGCCTGAGATGTAGGAGACGGTCGGGCTGCGTCCGCTCCAGCAGCGGGACGGCCCTTTCCAGCCGGTCCTCGGGGCTCCAGGTCTCGAGGACCGGTTCTTGTTTCGGGTGCCCCCTGGCGCGAATCGGATGCTGCCCAGACAATCAGGGCTGCTTCCACATCCAGTACCGGAACTCAGGACCACTGATGCATCCGATGCCTCGCTACGCCCTATTCTCCGCCCTCGCCCTCTCCCTCGTCGCGGCCCTTCCGGCGGCCGCACAGGATTCCGAGCTCGTCGATCAATGGATCGACGCCCTGGAATGGCGATCCATCGGGCCGGCCAACATGTCGGGGCGGGTCACCGACGTCGAGGGACTCCCGAGTCCGTCCAAGACGTTCTACGTGGCTGCGGCTGCCGGCGGCATATGGAAGACCACCAACAACGGCGTCACGTACCGTCCCGTCTTCCAGAATGAGCGGGTCGTCTCCCTCGGCGACATCGCCATCGCGCCGAGCGATCCGGACCAGATCTGGGCCGGAACCGGTGAGGAGGATTCCAGGAACTCCATCTCGCCCGGCGGCGGGATCTACAAATCCGTGGACGGTGGACTGACGTGGGAACTCAAGGGTCTCGAGGCCACCGAGCATATCGGCCGCATCCAGGTGCACCCCGACGACCCCGACGTGGTATTCGTCGCGGCGCTGGGCGCTCTGTGGCGGACGAACCCGGAGCGGGGCCTCTACCGCACCACCGACGGCGGTGACACGTGGGAGCTGGTCAACTTCGTGAGCGATCGGGCGGGCTTCGTCGATGTGAAGTTCCATCCCCGGGACCCGGACGTTCTCTTCGCCACCAGCTGGGAGCGGCAGCGCGGGCCGTACTACCTCGAGAGCGGTGGTCCGGGCAGCGCCCTCTGGAAGAGCACCGACGGCGGCGACAGCTGGGAGA
>CALJKZ010000091.1 GCA_937983085.1 uncultured Gemmatimonadales bacterium | reverse complement strand
CCTGGGCGAAGAAGAGGTCGTACTCGGTCTCGGCGTAGATGTGGCTGATGCCCCATCGGTCCACGAGGATCTCCACCGGCTGGTCCAGCCCGGGCAGGTCGAGGGTCGTGGACTCCTGGGCGGAGACCGGCGAGGCCGAGACGACGGCCAGGCCGACGCAGAGAGCAGCGAAGAGGCGGACGACCGGGAAGGTGGAGGCGGTGCGAGGCACGGTACGCTCGGGTCTTCGGGTGGACGGTGAGGGGGCCAGCGTAGGTGCTGGACGACGTCCTCACAAGCAGCCGGCTGCGGCGCCGACGAGCCGAGCCACCGGTCCCTACCGCCGGCCCTAGGGCTCGAACGAGATCGTCCCCGTCGCCCGGCGGCGAGCCAGGAGCCGTTCCACCTCGCGGCGGCCCTCGAGGAGATCCTCCATGTCGCCCTTGAGTCCCTGGGCCGACTCCAGATCCATGGTGACGCTGTGGACCACCGACTCACCGGCGTGCATGCGCAGCAGGCCCACGCGGATGGTCTCCAAGGATGCCACGACCTCCTTGAGTCGCGCTTCGGCCGCATCGCGTGTCGCCTGAACCTCCTGCCTCACGCGCTCCCGCTCCGTTGCGCCTTCCCCCGTCGGTTCGTCTCCGAGCTCCGAGAGCACGGCGCTCAACTCCTTGACCTGTGCCCTCAGCGTCCCGGCGTCGGACTCCAGGCGGCGGACGGTGGCGGGAAGGCCGGCGAGTTGATGCTTGGACTCCTTGGGCAGCTCGTCGAAGAGGCGAGCCGCCGCCATGCCCAGCGCGACCTCCGTCGATCGCCGAAGCCCCGAGGGGCGTGCCGTCGGGGGATCCACGCCTGCACCCCCGAGAGCGAACGCCAGGTCGCCCAGCCGCCCGCCGAGTATTCTCAACCAGCGTTCGCCGACGAGGTCTGCCCGCCGCCCCGCCCGATGGGCACGGATGAGTCCCGTGACGAGGCCTCCGGCCAAAGCCCAGCCGAACACGGCCCAGAGGAGCGGATCCTCACCGCCCTGGACGATGAGGCCCAGGACCGCTCCCAAGGCCACGGCGAGACCTCCACCGGTCATCCAGTTGAGTACGACGTCGACGTCCGTCTTCCTGGGGCCGACCTCGAAACGCAGCTCCTCGTTCCGTCGGTTCACGTCTTCGAGGAGGGCCAAGCGCGCGTCGTCGATGGAGAAGCCCGCCTGCAGGAGCTTTCGGGCCTGCCACGAGGCGGACGCTCCGATGGCCGCGAGGATCACCGCCACCAGCACGCCCAGCGCCACCACTCCGGGGATCCCGGTCGCGATGACGAGGCTCATGAGGATGGGGGTACCGAAGAGGAGGAGCACCATCGCCAGCGAGCCCGACGATTGGGACAGCCGTCGAAGGTTCTTGATGAAGACCCGGAGGGGGATGGGCAGCTGACGCTCAAAGACGGCCTCCTGCGTGAGCGCATCGGCAATGGATTCCCCGCCCAGGAAGCGCCGCTCCGGATCCTTACGCAGGCATCGGTCGACGACACCGGCGATGACCGGGGAGACGCCGGGGACCACGGTGGCCAGCGGAGCCGCCGGCTCGGCCACATGCCGGCCCAGGATCTCCGCAGGGCGTCCACCCTCGAAGGGCGCGCGACCCGACACCGCGAAGAAGCCCACCGCGGCCAGGGAGTAGAGGTCGCTTCGCCCGTCGACGGGCTGTCCCTTCGCCTGTTCGGGACTCATGAACTCGGCCGTACCCACCACCTGGGTGACCCGATCGAGGGAAGCGCCCGAGCTGTCTGCGGGCACGTCGTCGGGGCCCTGGTCGACGACCATTCCCACCTCGGCGATACCGAAGTCGGTGAGGAGGGCCCGGCCCGACCCTTCCTCCAAGAGGATGTTCTCCGGCTTGATGTCCCGATGCACCACCCCCTGGGAATGGGCGTAGGCCAACGCCCAGGAGAGCTCCTTGAGGAGCCGCGACGCTTCGGAGTTGGAGAGGGGGCCCTGTGTTCGGACTCGCTCATCCAGCGTCGTACCGTCGATGGCCGCCATGGCGAAGAAGACGAAGGGGTCCACCTCGTCCACGGTGAAGATGGGCACGATGTGGGGGTGGGAGAGCTTTGCCGCGGTCCTCGCCTCCCTGAGGAACCGCTCCTTCACACCGTCAGCGTCGGAGAGGGTCGGGGGAAGAAACTTCAGCGCGACGGGCCGATCCAGGGCGACTTCGTGGGCGAGATAGACGACACCCATTCCCCCCCGCCCCAGCTCCCGTTCCAGGGAATAGCGGCCGGCGAGCGCCGTCTGGATCTCGACGAAATGATCGTCCACGATTGCCCCTCCGTGCGGGCCCCGGCCTGGAGCCCTCGACGGCGATCGTACCGGCCGAGGCGGCTCGGGGCTAGCCGCAGGATCTCACCCCCGGGCGGCGGAAAGCACCGGTGCGAGGGCTCGGCCGAGCCATCGGCCTATCTCGGAGCCACGGGCCACGGCCCAGCGTTGCGATACCTCGAGCTCGACGCCGACGTAGCGAGCGTCGTCGAACTCCTTTCTCAACGCCGCCGTCAGGCCATCGGTCCATCCCCGGTACGGACGATTGAGGTGGATCCGGAACGGATGATCTCCGTCCACTCCGGCCCCCGGGGCCGGCAAGCCGGCGGCCCTCAGCTCTTCCCTCCAGGCACGAACGAACCGGGCCTCCGACGGTCGCGCGGGGTCGAAAAGCAGCCCCACGTCGGTGTTGCGCTCCTTTCCCTTCCACACCGGCGTGAAGGTATGCACGCCGACGTGAACGATGGTACCGGCCCGGCCCATCCGCGCTTTGACTCGATCGCGGTGAGCATGCCAGTACCGCTCCAATGCCTGCCTCCGCTCCGCTTCCGTCATTCCTCGCGAGAACTCGGAAAAGAGCCTCGGGTGGTGGAGGGAGCGGTTGCACTCCACGAGAAGTCGCGTCACCGACTGAACGGTCATCGGCGTGTCGAGGACGTCGGACATGGCCTCGCCGATGGCCAGCGACCCGCGGTCCCACCCGCGGTGACTCGCGAGGGCCTGCTTCGCCTCCGTCGACGCGAAGTAGGGCGCGTAGGGGTCGGGGACCTCGTTCCCCGCGTGCTCGCACGACAGCACGAGACGCACCGGACGATTCATGCTCTAGTCGGACGCCTCGGCCGGCGAGCGTGGGGGGTCCGCGTCCACGGAGTAGGGATGGGCGCCAAAGGGCCGGCGTCGGCGCCGAAAGCGCCGGCGTCAGCGTCCAAAGCGCCGGCGTCAGCGTCCAAAGAGCCGGTCCTCGCGAAGACAGTCGCCCAAATCCGCCGCGATGGACGGGATCGAGCGGTCGTCGTTCTTGTGGGCCCGGACCATACGCGACGCCAAACAGCCGTGACCGACGAGGGTCTCCAGCGCGGACGCGTACTCTCCGGGGACTCCGTCCGGGGCCAGCCGATCGGCCAGGAAGCGCCAGAGGCCCAGGGCCGTGGCCTCCGATTGCTTCCACCCCAGCGCCTTCAGATAGCCGGAATGCACCACCGACGCGTCCCCGCCCGTGCGAACGGCCTCGACGAACAGCTCCGACAACGGCTCTGTGGGAATGGCGTCGAGAGCCCGGGTGGAGGCCCAACGCTCCTCACACAGCGCACGGACGAGAGCCACCACCATGGACACCACCGCCAGATCGGCCGAGACGCACTCCTGTGCATCCAGCACGCGGATCTCTATGGCGCCGCGCTCGAAGCGGGCGATGGAGCCCCGAGCGTTCGCCCACTCGTGGCGAAGTACGCCGTCAGGGTCGTGCGGTGCGAGGGCATCGTAGAGCGGCTGGAGGATGCGGTCCCGGTACTCCTCCTCCGTCGTCACGGGGTCCGGCACCACCCTTCCGGCCACTTCGGGAATTCGTCGGGCGTTTCCGCGATACGCCTCGAGCCGGGCATCGAGCTGTGGCGCGACGACGCCGTCGAGGAACGGGCTCGCCGCAGCCAGGGCCGGAATGAGCGGAATGGCTGCCCGGATGGCGGCATGCAGCCGGCCGAACTCCCGGTCCCCGTCGAAGGGAAGGTTGATGTGGGTGCTCTGGAGGTTGGACCATCCGTGACCCGAGCAACCGAAGATCCGGTCGAAGGTCTGGTACACCACGTTGTACTCGTGGGGCCAGAGGTGCGTCTCCCGGGCCGGATCCATCCACGGGTGGACGCCTCCGGGCAGGAGCCGACACCCCATGCGGCCGAGGGCCTCGTCGGCGGTGGCGACCTCGGCACGGAATTGTTCGCCCAACCCCGCCAGCGCTGTCGCCGGCCCGTTGGTCTTCAGTTCCAGGACATGAAGGACCAATTCGTTGGACCACGCGATGGCCCCCCGTTCGAGCTCGGAGACGGGTTCTCCGGCCATGGCCTCCATGAGGTCGTCGCACACGGGACGGACGTCCAACGAGTCCTCGTCGACGATCATGTACTCGATTTCGACGCCGTATCCGTCGAAGAGTCCGAGCCGACTCAACCGCGCGCTCCCCTGGCCTCGAGCCGTCGGGCGAAGAAGTCCATCACCGCATCGTAGAGGGCGTATACGACCACGCTATCCTCGTCGCCGCTGTCCCGGTTCGGGTTGTCATTGACCTCGGTCACCACCACCCGCCCGTCATCGAGCTCCTTGAGGTCCACACCGTACAGACCGTCTCCGATGAGGCCGGCGGCCCGCAGGGCGAGATCGAGGACGTGCCCCGGGACCTCCTCCACCGGAACGGCTTCGACCTTCCCGTACCGCCAGCTCTTGGGCGCTCCCTGGCGCACGATCTGCCAGTGGCCCCGAGCCATGTGGTACCGGGCCGCGAAGAGCGGCTGCCCCTCGAGAATCCCCACCCGCCAGTCGAAGGCGCTGGGCGTCCACTCCTGGGCGATGACCAGCTCCGAATCCTCGAGGAGCTGGTCGAGGGCCGCCGAAAGCTCTTCCTGGGTGGCGGCCTTCGTCACCCCGGACGAGAACGCCCCGGTGGGGTCCTTGAGAACACACGGCAGCCCAATGACGTCGGCCACCGTGGCCCGATTGCCCTCGTGGACCACCAGTGTCTCGGGTGCCGTGATTCCGTGGCGGGCGAACAGCTCCGCCTGGTACACCTTGTTCGTGCATCGGACGATGGACTCGGGATCGTCGATGACGACCAGACCCGCTGCCTCGGCTCGCATGGCGAAGCGGTGCGTGTGGTGGCCGATGTGCGTCGTTTCCCGGATGAAGAGGGCATCGTAGATCTCGAGCCGACCGTAGTCGTCGGGCTCGATGACATCCGCCTTGATGCCGATGCGCTCCGCGGCCTTCACGAGTTTCTTGATGGCACCGGCGTTGGAGGGGGCCTGGGGATCGTCCTCGGACCAGAGAATGGCGAGGTCGTAGCGCCAATCCTTCCGCTTCGGACTGCCGTCACGGCCGTGCCGGAAGAAGCGCGTCGTGGTCTCGATGACGAAGTCCCCATGGGCCCCGGGCACGTCGCTGGCCGAGAGCGCCCGGACGCCGGTGAGCTGCCATACGCCGTCGGGATCCCGCCGGAATCGGGCTCTGAGGTAGGGAACCGGGAAGTGCCCGTACAGCGCCCGCGACAGCTTGGCGTACCGCTTCGCCACGTTGCGGCCGAAGTACACGCTCAGCTCGAAGTCGTCCGAGCGGAGCGGCTCCAGGCTCGACTGAACCAGGTCGCCCAGATCGTCGGCCGCCACGCGAACCACCGAGTCCACGGAGAGGGACTGGACCGTCGTGACCGACGGCAGCGGCCGATGGCCCCGAGCCGCCGCCAGCAGAGACACGTAGTAGCCGGTGGTGTTCTTGGCGTAGCTCCGGCAGAAGTTCAGGACCGTGGCTCGCGGTACGTCGGCCAGCCGCGCCGCCGTCAGATACTCCCGGGCCGATACCACTTCCACGCCCTGGATCTCGAAGGGCCATCGGTCGGGTCGTTCGACGACGATGAGACGATGCAACGGTCAGGCCTCGGGGGGTCGGACGATGAGAAGGTTGCCGTCGTACGTCGTCACACCGAGGAAGATGGCCCCGATGAGGCGATGAGGTGTCACCCAGTACGTACCCGAGCCGTGAAGGGGGTTGTCCTGCGACGGATCGGAGATCCGGAAGTCGCCGGAGGCGGGATCGTAACCTGAAATGACGACGAAGTGGCCTACGGGCTCCCCGTTGACGTCGTCGTAGTGGCTCGACGTCCCGTCGAAGACCTCGCGCTCGCAGCCATAGAGATAGGTGGCGCTGAGCCCGGTGATGGGAGGATCTCCCTCGGTCACGATGTTCGCGAGGAGCTCGGGGGTGAGCGCCTCGTGCTTCAGCTCACCGCCGGCGTCGAGGAAATCGACGTAGGCCTGGATGGCCGCCTTGAGCTTGGGGTCGTCGCGGACCTCGAGCTGACGTGCCAACTCCGCCCGAAGGTCCCGACCCGGCTCCAGGAACCACGAAGGATCGAGGACGTGGAGGTTGTAGCTGTACAGGGTGGCGTGATAGCCACGCTCGAGGGCATCGATGCCCAACAGCACGCCCAGGGTCCCGCCGTGGGCGAGGGATCGAACCGACGTGATGACTTCGTCGAGGGATCGGGACTCGCCGTGGAAGGCGTAGAGGGCCTGCAGGCAGGTGGGGCCGCAGGTGACGTCGTCGGGTTGTTGGCGGACCTCGAGGTCCGCGAACTCGAAGACCTCACCGTGGCGCGAGGTCGTAGTCAAGGGAGGGGTCGTCGGCAGAAAGGGGTCGAAACCGGACGGGAAATATCGCGCGCGCAGGTCACCGGGAGAAGGTCGGGCCCACCGATGCACGTACGGATTCGAGTTCCTCCACCGCGTCGGGATGGGGCTCGGTGAGAAGGCTCACGACGAAGCACGCCGCCAACCCCGCGAGGAAACCCGGGATCATCTCGTAGAGGTCGTAGAAATCGGCCTTGAAGGCTCGCACCCACACCACCGTCGTAGCGAAGCCGAAGATCATTCCCGCCACCGCTCCGGCCTTGGTCGTTCGCTTCCAGAAGAGGGAGAGGAGCACCACGGGCGTAAAGGCGCAGGCGATGCCCGACCAGGCGAAGAGCACGAAGTCGAAGATCATCCGCACCTCGAGGAGCGCCACCACGAGGCCGACGCCGCCGATGACCACCGTCACGCCCTTGCCGAGGTTGGAGAGCGTGCGTTCCGACGCGTCGTATCCCAGCGCCTTCTGGACCACGTCCCGGACCACCGAGGACGACGCGAGGATGAGGAGCGAGTCGACGGTGGACATGATGGCCGCCAACACCACGACGAGGAAGATCCCGGTGAAGAAGTCGGGGAAGAACGCCGCGCTCATTTCAGGGAGGATGGTTTCGGGGTCGGCCAGACCGGGGAAGAGGGTGCGGCCCGCCATGCCTCCGAACACTGCCCCGACGTCGAACCCGATGACGCACAGAACCGCCCAGAACCCCCCGTTGACGATCTGCTCCTGGTCCCGGGCCGCCATGAACCGGGTGAGGAGCTGCGGCGAGCCGAGGAACGCCAGGCCGATGGCCACCGAGCCGGCGGCGCTCAGAACGCCGGCGATGGTGAGACCGTAGGCCCCCATGGGCTCGAGGAGCGCCGGATCCTGGGCCCGGAGGGCGTCCATCATGGGGCCCCATCCGCCCGCCTGCGCGATCCCCACCACGGGCAACATGGTCAGGCATCCAAGCATGAGGACGCCCTGGAGGAAGTCGGAGTACGCCACGGCCTTGAAGCCACCCACCGTGGTGTAGAAGAGGACGATGGCGAGGCCGATCCACACGCCTGCGGTGTATCCCGTTCCCAGGAAGGAATCGAAGGCCTTCCCCGAGGCCGTGAGCTGGGCGGCGGTGTACGCCATCACCATGCTCAGGATGATGATGGCCGACAGCCATCGGAAGACGTTGGAGCCGTCCCGGAAGCGCTCGGTGAGGTAGTCGGGAACGGTGATGGCGCGGTAGCGGTCGGTGTACTCCTTGAAGGGCCGCGCCACGAAGACCCACGCGCACGCCACGCCCAGGACCTCGCCCATGATGATCCAGAAGGCGTGCACCCCGATGGCGTACCCCATGCCGGTGAGGCCAAGGAGGAGCCATGCGCTCTCACCGGTGGCGTTCGAGGAGAACGCGATGACCCACGCCGGCAGCTTCTTCCCGGCCACGTAGTAGCCTTCGAGATCGTGGGAGTCTCGATTTCCCCACACCCCGATGAGGAAGAGGATGAGGAGGTAGCCGAAAACGACGCCCAGGATCACGGGCGACGTCATGCGCTTGTCTCCCGTGAAGGCCCGTCGGGTTCCTGCGAGGCCGGGGCGCTCGCGCCACCCGACGACGGCTTCTTCCCGCGCAGGCGGGCTCGCATGTACACGACCTCGATGCCGAGGCCCAGCCAGACGGAAGCGACGAGGAGAAGCCAGGCGTCAACGGGCATGAAGCGTGGGGCCGGAGGGTCCGTGAGGGAGCGAGGTCAGCGCGCGGGAAGCTGCCCCTCAACGTCCCCTGCCGCAACGCGACGCCGCCGGGCACCCGCACCGCCGGGCCAAGCCAGGCCGAGGATCAGCCTTCCAGCCAACACCCCGCGAGCATCAGGTCGTGCACCTGAGTCCATCGGCCCCGCACGCGCGCCAGTTGGGGCACATCAATGCGGTCCGAGGTCCACACGACGCGGAACGAGTCGTCGTCGATGGACAGGCCCACGTCCTCGAAGCCGATCCAGACGCCCGACGAGGGGAAGACCGCCTTGAACACGGCTTCCTTGGCGCTGAAGAGGAGGCAGGCGTGCTCGGGGCGCGCCCACTGTGCCGCGCCCCTCCTGTCCTCGTCGGAGTCGGTGAGGATCATCTCGAGGACGCCCGACTCCAGGCGTGTGACCCGCTCGGCATCGACACCCAGCCCTTCGGCACCCCGACCCACAACCGCAGCCACGAGGCCATCGCAGTGGGTGATGGATCCGACGAAGCCATCGGGAAACACCGGCTCCCGGTTCGGTCCCACGGGAATGGGCGCCGTGGGTCCACCCGCAGCCCGCAGTGCGGCCCTGGCGCACGCCCGACCCCGAGTGAACTCGGTTCGCCGCTTCGCCACGGCCCGCTCCACGGCGGCGGCCTCGACGGCTGCCGCCTCCCGGGCCACGTGGTCCTGTGATGCGACAATCTCGTCGTCGACATCGACATCCCATACGGCCACCGCGACGCCGGGTCCGAACAGGTCGGTCAGCGCCGCCCTCGCACGGGTCGCAGCCTCGTCCACCCGCGCCGGCTTCCTTTCCTCAGCCGACCCGATCGACGGCGCGCTCGAGCTTCGCGATGCCCTCGGCCATCTCGTCTTCGGTGATGAGCAGCGAGGGACCGATGCGAATGACGGTGCCGTGAAGACCGCCGAGGCCGATGAGGACGCCCTCCTCCCGGCTCGCCTCCATGAGCCTCGACGTGCGCTCCTTGTCGGGCTCCTTGGTCGCAGGATCCTTCACGATCTCGATGGCCTGCATGAGCCCCATCCCGCGGACGTCGCCCATCCACGGATGCCGCTTCTGCATGTCCAGGAGGGCCGCTCGGAGTTGGGCGCCCCGGGCCGTGGCGTTGTGGGGGGCGTCGTGATCTCGAAGCTCGTCCTGGGTGGCGCACATGGCGGCCATGGAGATCGGATTGCCCCCGAAGGTGGAGATGGTCTTCCCCTTCCAGCCGTGGGCAACCTCCTCGGTCGTGATGGTGGCGCCCACGGGCCATCCGTTGGCGATGCCCTTGGCCATGACCATGATG
>CALJKZ010000090.1 GCA_937983085.1 uncultured Gemmatimonadales bacterium | reverse complement strand
GCCGAGTCCATGGATTCGAGATGCTCGACGACAGTCGGGTGGTCATCACCATGGAGATCGACGGGAAGTGGGCGATCCCCGTCGGCTCGGAGACGGTGATGGGGGAGGCCGGTCTATTCGGCGGGCGCACACTCGAGATCGTTCGAGGCCCTGGGCCGGGAGCCTATGCCGAAGGAGACACCCTTATCGGCGAGGGAGCCGCCGGCTCGGGTCTCCTGGGCAGCGTCGACCAGCTCAGCGCGCAGGCCGAGGCGGTGCTGGGTTCGATGAACGCCATGCTCAACGACTCCACCGTCGGTGCGGTGCAGGGCAGCGCGCGACAGCTCGAAGTACTCCTTACGCAGCTGTCCGCGGTGGCCGACGAGCAGCAGGGCGCCCTGCGTGAACTCACCGCCAAACTGAACTCGGCTGCCGAGGGCATGGAGGCTGCGTCGGCGGCGGGGCCGGACATTGCACGGGCCGTCGCCCGGGCCGATTCGGCCATGGCCATGCTCCAGACCACCAGCGCGAGTCTCGACGATGCGACGACCTCGCTTCGGACCATCCTGGACCGTATGGAGGCGGGGGAGGGGACGCTCGGACGTCTGTCCGTGGACGAGTCGCTCTACGTGAACATGAACACCGCCGCCGAGACGCTCACGGCGTTGCTGGCGGACCTCCAGGCCAACCCAAACAGGTACATCAACCTCTCCATCTTCTAGGTGGGAAGGGGGCGGCTCTCTCCCCCACTTTCCGATGCACGACGGGCGGGCCCACCGAAGTGGACCCGCCCGTTTCACATCCTGCTCGTCCGCGCGGACCCGCCAAGGCCTCACGGACGGGTTGCTTGGGCCGCTACCAGCCCGGCGCCAGGTTGAATCCCCAGTGCCAGCCCTTGTCCGGGCGCTGGAACGGATAGGCGTAGTAGGTCTCGAGGATCATGAACCCGAGGATGTTCACCCGGGCCGACAGACCCACCGAGACCACGGGCACCCGCTCCGTGGACGAGGTGCTCCACTCGAGAACCGGATCGTCCTCGGTGAAGGGGTTGTCCCACGCCAGGCCGGCGTCGGCGAAGGCCACCAGCTCGGTGGGCAGGAACGGGAAGTTGATGATCCCGTACTGCTCCACGCCGATGAACGGGATGCGCGCTTCCACGCTTCCCACCCCGAGCCGGTTTCCGAAGAGGCGATTCAGCGTCGGGCAGCTGTTCTCCACCGTCGCGCCGGCGTCGCACTCATCGGAGGTGAAGCTCTCCCAGGCGTACCCTCGGACGAAGGTCTCATACCCCAGGAAGAGGGGATTGAAGAGACCGAAGCCCCGGATGGACGAGCCGGTTGTGTTGCCTTGCTGCTCCTCCAGCGTCAGACCGTAGCGGCCGTAGTGGAGCCCCCGGACCCCGATGGTGAGGTTCCTGTGTGGGGCGTAGTAGCGACGGAAGTCACCGATGATGGTGGTGAAGTCCGCCGTTCCCTGCGTCTGCTCCACCTCGAACCGGTAGCGACCGCCGCGAATGGGCGAAACGAAGCCGAAGAAGGCGTTGTCGCCCACCATGGCCACCGACGCCTGGAAGAGGTTCACCGCGTCGGGTGACTCCAGATCCTCACGCCGAATGTCGTACGTCTGACCGAAGGCGTTCTGGTAGAACTTGTCGATCTCGTAGTCGTAGCTGTAGCGGTTGATGCCCAGCCCGAACTCGAGACGCTCGGTGGTGGAGAAGGGGTACTGGATCTGCCCTCCCGCCGAGGTGATGTAGATGCGCTGGCGGACGAGACCCACGTAGGGCCCCACGTCGTCGGAGCCGAAGGTGTACCCGCCGAGCAAGTACGGAATCCTCCCACCGCTCACGATCCAGTTGATGCGGTCGGTCTGGTCGGCGTAGAACGCCTGGCCCCCGATGTCCTTGAAGGTACCGTTGGCCTGCAGCGCCACACCCAGGACCTTGTTGCCCAGCATGTCGCTGAAGTAGGCCGACGTGGCCCCACCGATGTAGTTACCGTAGCTGTCGGTGCCGATGCCGACGGTGGGCTGTCCGACATAATCGAGGGAGAGCCCGCCGTTGTAGTCCTCGGCATTCTCGGGCTCGAACGTGCCACTGGGCAGGAGACCCGTCTGCGCGTCGTCGAGGTAGGCAGCGACGCGGCTGAACCGCTGCGGATCGGCGGGCGGCAACATCCGGCCGGGCTGGAAGCCCTGGTCGCCGGTGGCCACGATGGGCGCGGTCCCGTCCATCTGCCGCGTGTAGATGTGGAACTCCAGCTCGTCGAACACGCTGAAGGCAACCGTACCGGTGAACGCGACGGACAGGGACGGTGACAGATACGTGTGCCCGCTCACCCCTGTCTTGAGACGTGTCACGCGGCGCACCTCGCGGCTGTCCAACGACAAGGCGTAGATGTCGCTGACGCCGTCCTGATCGGAGATGAAGTAGAGGGTCTCTCCGTCGCCCGAGTAGTTCGGGCTGATGTGCTTCACGTTGCCGAAGACGGGAATCACCTCCACGGCACCCGTGTTCACCTCGATGGTGGTGATCTGGAACTTGCTGTAGTTCAGCCTCTCGAAGTTCGTTTCCGGACCGCGATCCGACGTGAAGGCGATGGTCGATCCGTCGGGTGACCAGTTGGGCTGGAGGTCGGCGAACTTGTCGTCGGTGAGCTGCGTCAGTCCTTCGGTCTCGAGGTCCAGGACGTAAAGGTCCGAGATCCCGCCCGACGTTCCCGAGAACGCGATGAAGCGGCCGTCCGGCGACCACGCCGGATTGGTGATGGCGCTTGGCCCCCCGCCCGGCTGGTCGGTGAAGGAAATGCGACGCTGGACCGCTCCGTTGTCGGAGCTGACGATGATGAGCTGGTTGTCGCCCTCCGCCACCACCACGTACGCGAAGAAGCGCGAGTCGGGCGACCAGGTGCCGGAGGAGTCGATGTAGCGCAGCGCGTCGATGTGCGGGTCGGAATTGGCGCTGGACAGCTTCCGGATGATCTCACCGGTCTGCGCGTTCGCCATGTAGAGATCCACGGAGAAGAGGTCCTTCTCCGAGAGGAATGCGACGAAGCGACCATCGGGGCTCAAGGCCGGCGAAATGTTCACCGTCCCCGACCCGGTGCTGGGAGCCAGGATGAGGTTCCCGGCGTCAGCGGGCTCCTGACGGTCCTCCATGAACGGCATGTAGAGGTCGGACACCGACTCCTTCCAGCGGGCGGAGAGGGTATCGGTGGGCATGGCGAGGACCGTCTGAATCGCGTTCTCGAAGCCCACGCGGAGGGAACGTCGGTAGATCTGCACCACGGCGTCGTCGCCGTAGGTGCCGCCGATGTATGCCCAGAGCCCCTGACCGAAGCGGTAGGGGAAGAAGCGCGACTCCCTCGTCATCTGCCGGATGGTGGGCAGATCGTCCCGGCGAATGGCGTCGCGGAGCCACATGGCGGTGAGCGGGTCGTCACGACCCACCGACATGTACTCGGCCATACCCTCGACAAGCCAGAGGGGTAGGGTGCTCAGACCGCGAAGCCCTCCGCCTCGACGGGACTGGGCGATGTTGTACTGGAAGGCGTGCACCAACTCGTGGCCCAGGACGTGGTCCGTGTCCCAGTACGAGCCGGTCAACGGCATGATGACCCGGTTCTTCAGCGACTCGGTCACACCACCGGTCCCCTCACCGATGAAGCCGGAGAGGGTGTTGGTCTGCTGGAAGTCCGGATGATCCGCGTAGAGGATGATCGGCTTCTTGGCCTCGAAGTCGTGCTGGAAGGTACGAGCCAGTCGCTCGTACCAGCGCTCGCCCATGCGGACGGCGTCCATGACGGCCTCGTCGGCCTCGGGGTAGTAGTGCCAGTCGAAGTGGTCCGACGGGAGAACCTTGAAGTCGAACTCGTCGAACTGGACCTTGTTGCGCCCGAAGTACTGGGCCGACACCTCGGACGCCACGAGGGGGACGGCGAACAGGGCGAGGAGGATCGCCAAAACCGCGCGACCCGGGCTCGCCCACGTAGGGGACATCTTCATCACGACCTCTTCTATGAGTTGTAGCCGCCACCCGATCCACTTCATGAGACGAACCACGCGGGGGAGCTTGCACATCGTCCTGCTGAGCGTACGTCTCGCGGACCCGTCTCGGATTGGTGGCACCCCCGCGAAGCGGCTCCGTGTTCCG
>CALJKZ010000089.1 GCA_937983085.1 uncultured Gemmatimonadales bacterium | reverse complement strand
CAACGTGACGCCCCGCGCCTCACGAAGATCGGTGAGCGGGAGCATTACATCCGCCCGGAACACCCTGCGCCCCCCGGACGGAGAAACCCTCAGTCCCGCGCCGATGCCCGCCTGCCAGCCCGAGTCGGTGCCAAAGGGCACATCGCCGGCCCACATCCGTCCAGCGTCGGCGAAAAGCGCAGCCCCGACGTCGACGAAGCTCGGGCTCAGGGGATCGACGACGAAGCGCTGCTCCACGGACCCGAAGAGGAGCTGGCCGCCTGGAAAGGCGTCCTCCGAATAGGCCCGGATGGACTCGCGGCCACCGAGCCGCAGCTGAAACGGCCGATCGGTGTTCCACCCTCCGGATGCCCGCGCCCGGACATAGAGGCTGGCCCAGTCGGACTGCGTCCAGTACGCGTCTGCCTGGACCGAGCCCACCGCGTCTCGCCACCCCTGGGCGCCGGCGGCTCCCCCGAGGATCCGCCGCGCGTGGACGTCGGCTCGGGTCAGCAGGTAGGTCGACTCGCCGAGGAACCCGGCACGTCCCTGGAGGCGAACGAGTACGTCTTCGTTCTCTCCGCCCGCTACCGCGAGACCCGGACCGGCCGCAAGCGTGACCGCGCCCCCGACCAGGAGGTCCTGAAGGGCATGGATGGCGTCGATCCCTCCACGGATGTCGTAGCGAACGTCGCGAATCCCCAGGTACCCGGTGATGCGTGCGGAGGAGTGGGGATCGGCCTGGGCGAAGAGGGCGTCTCGCACCGTGGGTTCAGCCGGCACCGTTTCCGAGAAGTCCCCGTCCACCACCGTTCGGGCCCCCGCGTCTCCATCGACCCTGGAGAACGACTCGTACGACGCCCCGATGCCCAAGACGACACGTCGCCCACCCTGGACGCCAAGACGGGTCTGGTACGCCAGCTCCACCAGTTCGGCACGGTACCGTAGGTAGGCGGGGGAGAAGCCGAAGTCGGGAGGAAGAGCGCAACCGAAGTAGTCGTCGCGTCGGGCCACCACCTGACGGAACGCGTGGTCGGCGAACTCGTTGAGAAACGGCTTCTGAAGCGACTGGCTTAGGTAGTCCCCCGCCCGGGTGCGCCCACCGTGGACGACGGCGTCGACGCGGGTGCCGAACACGTTGGTATGACGAGTCAGCACACCGTATCGGAGACGCTCCCGAAAGGCGCGCCGGAAGAAGGACGCCCGGAGCCCCGACCCGAGGACGTTCCGATGCGAAGCCTGCACCCCGGACACGTCGATGCCCTCCTCGAAGTCGAGGCCGAGGCTGGCGGACAACGCCCATCGATCGCGCGTCTCCACTTCGACGCGGTGCGATCCGTCCTCGAGGGGTATGTCGACGACCGACGCACTCTGCACGTACGGAAGGGATCGCAGATTCCGCTCCGACTCGGTGAGCCGGAGGGCGTCGAAGCACATACCCTCTTCGAAGAGAAGCTCCCACCGGAGAACTCCACGGCGGGTCTCGACGTGGAGCCAGTTGAGCGTTCGGAAGGCCCAGCCGAACGTGGCGTCGGCCGAGGTGGAGTCTTCGTCGTACGGGTCGAGACTCCGGACCACGACCTGGGAGATCCGCCCTTCCGAGCACGAAACGCCGCCCTCTGGCACCGCCGCGTCCTGCCCTGTCCCCGGCACCGGTGACAACCCCAACAGCGAAGCGGCGAGAACGATACGGGAAAGGAGAACGCGAGGGGCCGGCGGCATGCAGGAGTATCGAAGCGTGGGATGTACGACGACAAGACGGCGGGGAGCCCCGGAGGGCCCCCCGCCGCTACGCCTCCTCGGAGGCGAAAGGTCCTACGTGGCTACGATCAGCCACCAAACATGATGCCGCCCTTGAAGACGATGGGATCGTTGTCGACGTCGGGGAACGCCGGATCGTCCTCGTTGAACTCGAAGGTGCCCTCGAGGAAGAGGGACATCATGAAGTTCAACTGGACACCCGCGCCCACGACGAAGCCACCGTCCGTGTCGCTGACGTTGGAGACCTCGACGCCACGAAGCTGGTAGCCGACGAGGGCGTAGGGGCGGACCACCGGCAGGGGCAGACGAAGCTGCGCAGCGGCGGTCGCCGTCCAGTAGCTGACGTCGTTGTCCGGGAAGTAGTACGTGGCGTCGATGAACCCACCGACCGGAAGCAGCGGCGGGTCGACCAACGCCCGCGCACCGAGGCCGAAGGTGCCGTCGAGAGCCGAGGCCTCCTCGAGACCGGAAATCATCGAAGCCTGCGCACCGAACTTGAGCTGCGCCTCGACCGGATTGGCCAGAACGGCGAGCGCAAAGACGGCGCTGAGTCCAAACATGAATCGGCGCATGTCCTGAATCCCTCCAGAAAGAAACAGATGTTTACATGAAAAAAAGGAGCATTCTCTGCCGGGCGCAACGAAAACTTTCCCCGGCACCGAGCCCCGCGACGCCCGGCAACCCCTCGCCAGACGGGCGTTCCGGCCGTTTCCGGCCTGAGAGCCGGGCCTCCTTTGCGCAAGGGACGGGCCAGAAAACGACTGGTTGGGAATCGGGAGCCCCGGACGTAGCTTTTTCCAGCCCCCATCGCGTAGCGGACGGACACAGCATCCTCGCCGACGCGACGTCCCCCCTCCCCATCCCCCGACCCCATGGCCAAGAAGCAGTCCTTCGACATCTCGACGAGCGTCGACTTCCAGGAGGTCGACAACGCGGTGAATCAGGCCATCCGCGAGACCCAGACGCGCTACGACTTCAAGGGCACGTCATGCACTCTGGAGCTGGACCGCGACGCCGGCGAGGTGAAGCTGGAGGCCGACGACGAGTTCCGCCTGACCCAGCTCATGAACGTGCTCAGGGAGAAGCTGAGTCGAAGGAACGTGCCTCTGAAGAACGTCACCGAAGGCAAGGTGGAGATCGGATCGCTGGGGCGTGCCCGAATGACCGTGGGCCTCAAGTCGGGGATCGATCAGGAAACGGCCAAGAAGATCTCCAAGGATATTCGCGACTCGGGCTTCAAGAAGGTCCAGGTGCAGATCCAGGGAGAGGAGCTTCGGGTCACGTCACCTTCCCGCGACGAGCTGCAGTCCGTCATCGCCTTCCTCAAGCCCAAGGACTACGGCGTAGAGCTCATGTTCGGCAACTACCGGTGAGCAGTCCCTTCCCGGACCCCCTCGCCGGTTCGGTCGCCGAAACCGCTCGCGCCCTGAGGGACCGTCGGTTGTCCGCCGTGGAGCTGTGCGAGGCGGCCATAGATCGCCACGCGCAGTTCGGCGAGACCCTCCGCGCCTACAAGCACTTCGCCCCCGGAGCCGCCCTGGCCGCCGCCCGCAACGCCGACCGGGCGCTGGACGACGGAACGGGCGGTCCCCTGTGCGGAATCCCCGTCTCCGTGAAGGACATCTACGGCGTGGACGGGATGCCCGCTTTCGCCGGCTCGGCACGCCGTCTTCCCGCAACGCCATGGTCCAAGGACGCGTGGTTGGTGGACGGGGTTCGCCGCGCCGGTGGGGTCGTGGTGGGAAAGACCCACACGGTGGAGTTCGCGTACGGCGGTGTCGGGATGAACCCGCACTGGGGCACGCCCCTCAACCCGTGGGACCCGGCGACTCCCCGTATTCCCGGAGGATCGTCGTGCGGCGCCGGCGTCAGCCTGTGGGAGGGGTCTGCGATGCTGGCACTCGGCTCCGACACCGGCGGATCCATCCGCATTCCGGCCGCCTTCACCGGCGTCGTGGGGCACAAGACCACCAAAGGGCGGATGTCCACGCGTGGTGCGACCCAGCTCAGCAGCACGTTCGACACCGTCGGCGCCCTGACCCGGACGGTGGCCGACAGCATCTACTTCTTCGGTTGCGTCGACCCCCGGTGGGGGGATCCCCTGCCCCTCCTCGAGTCCCTGGAAGCGAGCTCCATGGAGGGCGTTCGCATTCGCCTGCCCGAATGCTGCTTGTGGGAAGACTGCGCGCCCAACGTCCACGACGTCCTCACCGCGGCCCTGGAAGAGCTCGAGACCGCGGGCGCCGAGCTCGAGCGGTCCGTGGGCACCATGATCGACGACGCCTACGATCACTACATGTCCGGCGGCATCGGGAAAGCAGAGATCCATGCCTGGCTGACGGAGCACCTTCCCGACTGGTTGGAGATCCTGCATCCGACGGTGGGCGCTCGCATCGACGGCGCTCTACCCCTCGAGAGCGAGGAATACCGTCTGGCCCTCTCCAAGCACCGGCGCATGGTGGCCATGGCGGACAGCCTCTTCGACGGCGCCGACATCCTCGCGCTTCCGGCGAACCTCATGAGCCCTCCAGCCGTCCAGGAGGTGGTCGACGACCTCGAACGCTACAAGGTCGTAAACAAGACGACGCTCCAGCCGACCTGCCCGGTGAACATGTTGGGGCTCTGCGCCATCGCCATCCCTGCCGGACTCGACGACCACGGCATGCCCGTCGGTCTTCAGCTCGTGGCTCGGGCCGGCGACGACGAATCCCTCCTCGGCGTAGCGCTGGCGGCCGAGCGGGTGCTCGGAACGACGCTGGAGCGCATGGGGGCCCCGGCGGGCATCAGGTAGGCAGGGGGGCCCGAGCCCCCCCGCCCGTACACCCACCGGCTGGCCTCAGGGAACGGCCGGATCCGTTACCCCATGGGGCGATTCCTCTTGAACCAATCCTTCTGCACGATGTAGGACAGGCCCGACTGGATCCAGTCCGGGGCCGGCTCGCCCTTCAGGTAGTGGGCGAACCACTGCATGATCCGGCGCTGGTAGTCGAGCTGGTTGGGCTCCCGCGCGAGTCCGTGATTCTCCCCGTCGTAGGACAGCATCACCATCTGCTTCCCCAGACGGCGCGCGGCGT
>CALJKZ010000088.1 GCA_937983085.1 uncultured Gemmatimonadales bacterium | reverse complement strand
CGAGCGTGAGGTCGGGGTGGTCGTCGCCGGTGGTGGCTGCGACCACCGAGTCGGCGGGTACGGCGTCGAAGTCGTCGTCCGAACTGGGATCGACGGACAGCGTCACGTCGGTGGACTGGTCGCCGTCGATGATGTCGTCGTCGACGCCTGTGAGGGTGACGGTCTGCGGCGTACTCCAGTTGGTCGGCGTGAAGACGAGGACGGGGGGCGCGACCGTGACCTCCGAGGGATCGTCCCCCACCACCGAGATGGTGCCGTTGGACGACGGCCGCGCGTGGAGGGCGAGGGTGGAGTCGGCCGTGGAGCCACCCTCGGTCACGAGGGTGGTATCGGGGGCCGGAGCGGGTGGGGGGCTCTCGACGACGGTGAAGCCGGCCGCGTCGTCATCGGTGTTCGAGACGGAGACCGAATCCGGGGCGACGGCATCGAATGCGTCGTCCGAATCGGCCGTGTCCACCGCCAGCACGATGGCGACGAGCTGATCTCCGTCGATGTCGTCGTCGTCGACACCCGTCACCGTCACCGTCTGGGGTGTGGCCCAGTCCGCCGCGGTGAAGGTCAGGCGGGTCGGACCGGCCACGGCCTCGGTGGCGTCCGACGTCGTCACGTCGAGGACCACGCTCGAGAGGGGCTCGACATCGAGCACCACGGTGAAGTCGTCGGTGGTGCCCGCCTCGGTCACCGCCGTGCCGCCACCGGTCTCGACGACGCTGAAGCTCGGGACGTCGTCGTCGATGACGTCGACGTCGACGACGATGTCGCCCACGGGCTCGAATCGCGGATCAGAGGCGGCGTCGTCCACCCGGACGGTGATGGGGGTCACCTGATCGCCGTCGCTGACGAGGTCGTCGGTGGCGGTGAGGACCACCGGCTGAGGCGTGGCGAAGTTGGTGGGCGTGAAGGTGAGAGAGGTCGGTGAGGCGGTCACCTGGCCCGGATCGCCGGTGAGGACGTCGAGGACGACGTTGGAGTCGGGCTGCGACTGGAGGGAGATGCGAAGAGTGTCGGTGGTGCCCGCTTCCGTGACCCGGGTGGCGCCCGCGGTCTCCGCCACGGTCACCCCTGTGAGGGAGAGGTGCACCTCGATGAAGACCGGGCTGTCGTCGTCGTCAGGGGAGGAGATGGCCACCGATGCCTGGTACGTGCCGGCGGCCAACGACGAGATGTCCGGCGTGAGGACCACGTCGGTCGTCGCCGCGGGGCCTGCGAGGGAGGCATCGAGCCACCCGGTGGGTTGGCTCGGCGGGTACTGGACCGTTGCGGAAAGGCCGCCCAGGACGCCGCCCTGACCGCCGTTGGTGATCTCGACCTCGACCGGGGCAGGGGCCGTCCCGCCCACCGCCGCGAGGAAGGCCACCGAATCCTGGTCCAGGCGGATGGACGGCCCCGAAATGATGGTGACGGTGGCCGAGTCGGAGACGCCCCGGAACGTAGCGGTGACGATGGCCGTGCCCCCCTGGAGCGCCGTCGCCATCCCGCTCCGGGCGTCGATGGTAATGTACTCCGGATCCTCGCTGCTCCAGGTCACCGAAGCACCGGGGAGCGGGCGTCCCGTGTCGTCTTCCACCCTTGCCGTGAACTGCTGCGTCGCTCCCTCGAAGACGTTCGGTGCCGACGGTTCCACCACCACCGCGCCAATGGTCACGGAGAGGACGTCACGCTGTACGCACCCCCACGACAGCAGCAGCGCCAGGGCGGCCGCGACGGCTGCGGTCCCACGGCGGGGATCGATGCCCCCTCGGGGGCTCCGGGACGGATTCACCGCCGGGCCTCGGGCCGTCGAACTACTCAGCGGAATCGCAGGCCGACGAGAGTCACGTCCACTCGAGTCCCCCGACTCGAGACGCTCGGTCCAACGAAGGCGAAGCCGGCGGCAGGCTCGTCGAAGCCGCCGGCTGCAGCATCACCCGACTCGGGCGGCGGTCCCATGATGGCTTCGGCCTCGGCGCGGCGCGCCCGAGCGTCGAGTAGCGCGTCCACGGCGCCCACCAGGGTCACCGCGGCGGCGATCCCGATGCCGTACCAGAGGTAGGGACGCTCGGTGATCTCGCCCACGATCTGCTCGTCGGGGCACGATCCGCCGCTTGGCACTTCGTCGACACAGAGGGTCGTGATGTTGCGGAACATCATGCCCGCGGCGACGGCGCTTCCGGCAGTGGCGAGGGTCACGGTGCCTACGAGGGGTCGACCCGTGTAGTAGTGCCCCATGCCGGGCACCATGCCGAGGGCCAGCGCCCCGGCGGGGCTCGGCGTCACCACCGATGCGGCCCCTTCGAGTTCGCCGATGCGCTCAGACACCATGACGAGGATGGGGTCGATGTCGGTGGGCGCCAATGCGAGGTACCGGCGGTAGTCGGTGAGGCTCGCCCCGATCCTTCCGAGCTGCTCGTAGACGATGCCCCGGTTGTATACGGGCGCTCCCCACTCCGGTGCCGCTTCGATGTCGGCGCGTCCTCATTCGACGCCGCAGCGGCCTCCGCGAGCCCCCGCACGAAGGCTTCCCGGGCCTCCTCGGGGATCCGTTCCCGCACCTGTTCGTAGAGGTCGTCGATGCGCTGCCGGATGTCGAAGGCCCCCAGGGCGTCGTCGGTGTCGAGCTCCATGGCCCGGCAGAACTCGACGAGGGCATTGTCCGCGTCGCCGATGTTCTCGAGGACGACGGCGTGACGGTAACGGTAGTCGGCCGAGGTCGGATCGAGTGAGGTCGCCTGCGCCAGAAGGCGCTGGGAGCGCTCGAAATCCCCCAGGAGGAGCGCCTGGGTGGCATCGTCCGCCAACAACGACGCCCGCTGGACCACATCGAGGTCGGGCGGGACGTGCGTCTCAGGAGCCGGGCACTGGTACCGCCCGGATCCCGGATAGTCTCGCAGGAGCGGAAGCTCCTGGCCCGCGAGTGGCACGAATGGCCACGCGAAGGCCGCGAAGACGAGCCCGAGTGGGGGGACGCAGCGCCGGGTTAGGGCGAGCCTGGGGGGCATGGATCTTGTCGCGGAAAAACCCGGCCGAGGCAGCTCTGCCACGGGCCGGGTGAGTAAACCTATGGTTCAAAGGTTCAGGACGGCCGACCCCGTGTCAAGCAACGCTTCGGCATCGAAATGCCGACCGTTCACGCACTTCTTGTGCGCTGCAAACACGCTACGTCGGCCAAATCGGCGCGTCTCTTGCAACCCACTCGGAACCGTGGGCGCGCCCAGGCGTAGAGTCCGCGCCGGGAACCTGCGCGAAGTGCATGCTGGACGCGCCTTTGCAAGGGCCCATATTTCGCTGCGTCACGACCCCCGCCACCCCTCCTCAGCGTGCGACCCAAGCTCGTCATCTTCGGCCTGACGTTTCCCACGATCATGGCCCTCGATCTCATCACCAAGCGGTGGGCTCTGGAGACCCTCGTCATTCGGAGCGGCGAGCTCTTCGGCGGACTCCTGCCTCTGACCCTGGCCTTCAACAAGGGGGCGGCGTTCGGCATGCGGATCGGGGAGGATTCCCGCTGGTTCTTCATTCCCGTGACCATCATCGCCCTCGTGCTCCTGGGCGTACTCTTCAAGCAGGCCGAGGAGCGCGACTTCCTGCGCATCGGCGCCATCTCGCTCGTGGTGGCCGGCGCGGTGGGCAACCTCTACGACCGCGTGCGCTGGGACCGGGGCGTCGTCGATTTTCTCGGGCCCATCGACCTGGGCTTCTGGCACTTCCCCATCTTCAACGTCGCCGACATCGCCATCACCTGCGGCGCCATCCTCCTCGCCATCTCCTTCTGGTTCGAGGAGCAGGAAGAGCGCGCCCGCGAGGAAGCGGCGGCCTTGGCGGCCACGGGCGAGTCCGCTACGTCCACCGCGGCGGGCGATCCCGCCGCGTCCGCCCCGGCGGGCGATCCGCGCTCGTAGAGGCCTGCTGCCGGGGCGGGCCTCCGGCGGGGTCGACTACTCTTCGGTGGCCGCGTCGAAGAGCAGGTAGTCGATCCGGCGCCCCTTCATCTGGGTGACGCGAAAGGTCCCGGTCTCGACCTGAACCTCGTCGCCCACGACCGGGATCCGGTTGATGCGGCCGAAGACGAAGCCGCCCACCGTATCGAAGCCCTCGAGCTCGTCCGCGGAGGGCTCGAAGCCGAACGCCTGTGACGCTTCCCTGAGGGTGGTGCCTCCCCACACCCGAACCCGACCCGGGGAAAGCTCCTCGAAGGACACCGGCTCGTCGTGCTCGTGCTCGTCCTGGATCTCCCCGATGATCTCTTCGATGAGGTCCTCGAGGGTGACGAGGCCGGCGGTCCCGCCGAACTCGTCCACCACGATGGCCATCTTGGTGCGCTGGGAGCGCATCTCGGGAATCAGGTCCTCCACGCGCTTCGAGCCCGGCGCGAACGGCACGGGACGGGTCACGGCCTCGAGGTCGTCCAGCCCCTCGCGCTGAGCCCCCCAGACGTCTCTGCCCAGCACCACCCCGATGATGCGGTCCAGCGTTTCCTCGTACACCGGCAGGCGAAGGTGACCGGTATCGAGCATGACCGTCTGGGCGTCCTCGACCGTGGCCGTGGAGGGGATGGCCACCATGTCGGTGCGTGGCGTCATCACCTCGCCCACCGAGACCTCGTCGAGACGGATGACGTTGGTCATGACCGAGAACTCGTCGTCGTCGAGGGTGCCCTCACGCCGACCGATCTCGGCGAGGACTTCGATCTCCGCCCGGCTCACGGTGGGGCGATCTCCCGGGGGCGTCAGCAAACCCGAAATCCAGCCCAGGGGCACCAGCACGGGCTTCATGCCCACCACCATGGCGCGAAGGACGTACGCCGTGGGCTTGGCCAGCTGCTTCCAGTAGGTGGCGCCTGCGGTCTTGGGGATGATCTCGGTGACGAGGAGCACGGCCAGGGTCAGGGCCCCGGAGAAGACGCCCACCCACGCCTCGCCGAACACCACAGCGGCCTGGGCGCCGGCCAGGGTCGCTCCGACGGTATGGGCGATGGTGTTGAGGGTGAGGATGGCCGCGATGGGCTCCTCGACGTTCTTCTGGGCGTGGCTCAGCCACTCGCCCGCCCACTCGCCACGGTTGATGAGGACCGCGATGTACGAGTGGGTGATCGACAGGAAGACGGCTTCCAGAATCGAGCACAGGAACGAGATCGCCAGCGCGATCCCGACAATAACGAGTAGCGTGAACACGGCCGGAGTCTAATGCGGAGGAAGGGGGTCGGTCGACCACCCGCGTCTTCGGCCGATCCTCGACGACCATCCGTCCAGGGCTTCGGTCCCTTGATCTCACCGGCCGCCGGCAGCCTATTCATCCTCCGGAATCGAGCCGAAATGCCCGCCAGCGCCAGCCCCGGCATCAACCGCCCATGACCTCACACACCGTCCGCTCCGCCACCCTCTGTCTCGTCCTCGCCGGATGCGCCGGCGGCGGTACAGGCGGACCCGGCGCGGAAGCCGCGACCGCCGCCGCCGG
>CALJKZ010000087.1 GCA_937983085.1 uncultured Gemmatimonadales bacterium | reverse complement strand
ATCTCGAGATCGTCGACGGTCGCTGGGGCGCCTCGCTCGAGATCGGACCGCATCCCGAGGGCGCGTCGGGCGAGCTCGGCCGGCACGAGGTGCCGGTCGGCGGACGCTGGGGCGCCGTCCATCCCTTCTACGCGGACGTGCCGCGGCTGCTGCTCTACGACCTGGAGGCGGACCCCTTCGCCGTCCGAGCGGTCAACGACGCCCATCCCGACCTCGTCGAGCACTACCGGGAGGTGCTGCTGCGCCTCTGGGAGGCGCACCAGGCGCTCGCCCAGCGCTTCGGCGAGGGCGGCGAGGTGGCGTTGTCGCCGGCCCAGCTCGAGCAGCTGCGATCCCTGGGCTACATCCAGTAGATTCCGGGAAGCGGACGTCCCGGCGTCCGTGCCCGAGGCTTCGAGATGGATTCGGTCCTGTCGATCTTCGCGCGGCCCGAGTTCGCGCTCAAGCGCTACGCGGTACTGGCGCTCTTCACGCTGGCCGCGTGGGCGTTCGGGCGTCGTCTGACCGCCCGCATCCGGTACCGGTCGGGGCTCGAGGCGACCCTGCTGTCGACGGCGATCGGCATCGGCGCGCTGGCGACCGGCCTCATGGGCCTGGCGCTCGTCGGGCTCCTCCGTCCGGTCTGGATCGTCCTCTTCCTCGGCGCGACGCAGATCGCCTCTTGGCGGGTCTGGCGCGACGAGCTACCGAAGCTCACGACCTGGCTCGGCAGCCGCCGTCCGCTCAGCGAGGCGCTCGTCGCCGTCCTCACCGGGGTGGCGCTGTCGGCCCTCCTGCTGCTGCCGCTCTACCCGCCGGTCGAGTTCGACGCGGTGCTCTTCCACCTGCCGTTCGCCGCCGCCATCGAGGGGGCGGCGGGCATGGAGTTCTTCGAGCACCTCCGCTATCCGGTCTTCCCGGCGTTGACCGAGGTGCTCTACGCCACGGTGCTGACGCTGGGCGACTCACTGATGCCGGCCATGGTCCACTTCCTCTGCTTCCTGCTGGTCGCCGCGCTGCTCTTCCACTGGGCTCGAGAGCGCGCGTCGGCGGAGGGTGGCACCGGCCGACGGGCGGGCTACTGGGCCGGCCTCGTGTGGCTGGGCACGCCGACCGCCGTCTACGCCGGAACCGCGGCCTACGTCGACTGCGCCCTGGCGCTCTTCGTCACCGTGGCCCTCTTCTGCCTCGGACGCCACTGGCGGACCGACGAGACGCCATGGCTGGTCGCCGGCGCGGCGGCGACCGCTTTCGCCGCCGCCACCAAGTACCACGGCCTCTTCTTCGTCCTCGTCCTGCTCGCCTACCTGACCGTCTGGACGCTCCGACGACGGCGGCCGCGCCGGGCCCTCCTCGCCGGTCTCGCGTTCCTCGTGCTCGTCGCGCCCTGGTACGGCCACATCTACCTGCGGAGCGGCAACCCGATCTTTCCGTTCAGTCCCCGCACGTTCGGCTGGGGACCCTGGAGCTACGACCTGCAGCACGCTCCGGAGGTGCGGGTCAAGGGCGGGGACTTCGAGACGCAGTCGACCGCCGAGACCGTCCGGCCGATCGACCCGGACACGGCCCGCTTCTGGCTCCGGGTCTCGCGGATGAATCTGCCGCGCCTCGACGACCACCTGCTCGACCTCTTCCTGGATCCCGAAGAGATCGGCGGCCGGCCGTTGTCGCCGCTGCTCCTGCCGCTGCTGGCGCTGGGGCTCGGTCTGGCGGTCCGCTGCGCCTGGGCGCGACCGCTCTTCGCCATCCTGGCGCTCTACTTCGTGTTCTGGTCCCTGACCGGGCGGGACCCCCGCTACCTGCTGCCCGTCCTGCCGGTCTGGATCCTGCTGGGCGCCTGCGCGCTCGATCGCCTGCTGCGCTGGTCGACGCCCGGCCGCCTGGCCCCGGTCGGCGTCGTCGCGGGCATCGCGTTGTCGATCCCGCCACTGGCGATGGCGTCGCTGGGCGCCGCCGAGATCGTCTGGTGGAACCGTCACCTGCCGATGGGCGAGAAGGCGACGCGCGAGTTCATCGTCCGACGCCATCCGGCGGCGGCGACGATCTTCGCGTACAACGACCTGGCCGACGACGACACCCGTCTCTACGGCTTCTTTGCCGAGAACCTGCGCTACTACTCGGAGGGTCGGCAGATCGGCGACTGGTTCGGACGCCACCGCTACGCCACCTTCCTCGCCCTCGTGCCCCATCCGGCGGCGCTTCACCGCTGGCTCGCCGACCTCGACGTCGACTACGTCTTCTATCCCGACCTGACGTGGCGGAGCGTGCGCGTGAGCCGGTGGGAGCTGCCGCCGGTGGACAGCCTGCGGTCGCACTTCGAGCCGGTCTACACCGACTCCCACGCCACACTGTTGCGCGTCCGAGACGGCGCGGAGATCGATCCTCTGCCCGCGACGGGGTCCCCGCAGGACCCACCCGGTTAGCGGGTCCTTCTCACCCTTGCCACGGGGCAGTCACTGCGCGTCGTCCACCGTCAGCGGGCTGAGGTAGTGCTCCTCGGTGAGACCCTTCTTGCGCATCGCGATGCCGACCAGACACTCACGGAGCAACCGGTCCGCGTTGAGCACGGTGGTATAGCCCGGGTCGCGGTAGGGCAGCAGCTCGACCAGCTCGAAGCCGACCACGTTGCTCTCCGCGCAGAGCCGGCGAACCAGGGGGAAGGCCTCGCGGGTGGTCAACCCTCCCGGCTCCGGCGTTCCTGTCCCGGGCATGAACGCGGGGTCGATGGCGTCGATGTCGAACGAGATGAAGAGGTACTCCGGACCCTCCTTGGCCTCACGGATCACGTCGTCCATGACCGGGATCCAGCCGCGACGCTCGACCTCCGCCATCGGGTGGTAGCGAAAGCCCTGCTCGCGCATCCACTCGAACGACTCGGCGTCGGGGTAGTAGCCGCGCAGTCCGACCTGGATGAAGTTCTTGCCCGGCACGTGTCCTTCATCGATCAGGCGGTACACCGGCTGGCCGTGGCTGATGAGGTGCCCCATGACGTACTTCGAGGCGTCGTAGTGGGCGTCGAAGTGGATGACGCCGACGTTGCCCTTGCCGTAGACGTCGGTCAGGGCCGCCACGTCCGGATACATCAGTGAGTGGTCTCCGCCGACGATGATGGGGATGACGCGCTCACCGGAAGGGAACTCGACGCTGGCGATGTCGCGGACCATCTCGCGCACCGCGTGCACGGTGCGCTCGGTGCTCAGCATGTCGTTGGGGGCGTCGCCATAGTCGACGATCGTGAGCTCTTCGAACGGATTGACCATCGTGTGCATGTGTGCCTGAGAGAAGGCACCCCAGGTCGTATAGCTGGGTGAGGCACGCAGTGCGTTCGGCCCCCAGGCGGCGCCGCGGTAGCCACCGCCCATGTCCGTGTGGGCGCCGAGAATCGCCACATCGACTTCCCCGGCGACCAGGTCCATCGGCGTGAGAGCGATCGGCAGCTTGAAGAACGTCGGAATCCCGTTCCAGCCGCCGCCACCGTAGAAGCGCTGGATGTTGATCGGTCCGGGCTCTCGACCCTCGGCCAGATCCTCGCGGACCTTGCGCCAGAGATCGAAGGTGGGGTCGTCGAGATTCAGCGGAATGACCGGCTCGACGCCTTCCGGCGCAGGGGCGCTCTCCTCGGGCCGGTCGGGCGTGTCGTCGAGCGGAACCTGGGCAAGAGCGGTCGAGAGCCCACAACAGGCGAGCGTGAAGGCCGCGGCGGTGCGTGGGCGCATGGCACTCCTCCGTCGGTTGGCGTTACGCAAGTGTCCAAGAGGTCTCCAGGATCATATCCTGGCGTGTCGTCGGCATCGACGGCCCAGGTCGAGCCAGTGACTCATCGCGCCGCTGGCCGGTGGAGCCGAGAGGTAGATCGCCTCCCATCAGAACGCTTTCGCCCGGTCGCAGAAGCTGCGGCCGGGCCCGATGTTATTCTGCGCCCTGCCATCTACACGTCGCACCTGCGTCTGTCTTTTCCCGACTCGAACGCGGTGCTCGCGATTCAGAGTGGAACCTTCGTTCCAATCGGCTTGTGTGCCCTTCTCGGTTGGGACTACGCCAGCCGGGACCAGCGCCTGCTGCACCCCGGCACCAGTGCCGCCGATGTCCGCCGCCTGAGGTTCTCGATCCTGCCAGAGCCTTTGACCGCTCTGATCACGCTCCCTTTCGCCGCTCTTGGAGAGACAGCTTGGAACCTGGCGTGGCTGGCATTCCCTCCGGTCGATTGGGCCCTGCGAAGGGTAGCGGCACGGCGGCAGTGAGCGCCTACCCGGAGGATTTTCGCAATGCTACGCATCCTCGCCATCGCCTCGCTGCTTGTCATCGTCTTCCCTGCCCAGACGGGTGGTCAGTTCACCGACGAGGTCGCCGGCCCGGAGGCCGAGCCACTGGTCGTCTACGTGGCTCGCAAGGTCGTCACGATGGACCCGACCCGGCCCTTCGCCACCGCCGTGGCCGTGCGGGACCGCCACGTCGTCTCGGTCGGGAGTCTCGACGACCTGGCGCCGTGGCTCGAGGCCCATCCTCACACGATCGACAGGCGGTTCGCCGACAAGGTGCTGCTGCCCGGCTTCGTCGATCCACACCTCCATCCTTTCCTGGCGGCTGGGCAGTTCGGCACGACCTGGATCACACCCGAGGCGTGGCGGCTGCACGATGCCGAGATTCCCGCCGCCCGCACACCCGAGGAGTATTGGCAACGGCTCTCCGCCGCCGTAGAGGCGGCCGAGACCGGCAGCGAGCCGATCTTCATCACCTGGGGGTGGTCGGCCCCCGAGCACGGGCCCATGACCCGGTCAATGCTCGACGAGCTGGGGAGCGAGAAGCCAATCATGGTCTGGCAGCGCTCGGTTCACGAGGCCGTGTTCAGCACGACCGCTCTCCAGTGGATGCAGCTGGCGGAGGAGGACGTAGCGGACCACGCCGAGACGGTCGACTGGGAGGAAGTTCGGTTCGTCGAGGCCGGGTTCTTCGGTGTCGCGGTACCGCGCCTGGCGGGCTACCTGCTGGCGCCCGACTTCATCGACGCGGGCTACACGCGAGCTGCCGACTACCTGGTCTCCGGGGGCATCACCACGGTGGGCGACCTATCCACGGGGAAGCTCGACTGGGAGCTCGAGACGGCGACGAATCAACGCAACCTCGTCGAGGCTGAAGTGCCCTATCGCACGGTCCTCTTCCCGGCCGCCTACGCGTTGGAGGAACAGAAGGGCGGCTTGGAAGAAGCGTTCGATTTCGTCGACGCCGAGATGGCAAAGCCGGCTTCCTCCCCACAGATCGTGCGCGGCAAGCGGGTCAAGCTGTTTGCCGACGGGGCGATGTTCGCTCAGCTCATGCAACTCGGCGAGCCCGGCTATATCGACGGCCACAACGGCGAATGGATCACCCCGCAGATCGCATTCGAAGCCCAAGCGACGAAGTACTGGACGGCCGGGTACCGGATCCACGTTCACGCCAACGGCGATCGGGGCATCGACTTCGTCCTCGACGTCTTCGAGAGGCTACAGGAAGAGCACCCCCGGCGACCGCACGCCCTGGTCGTCGAGCACTACGGCTACGCCGACGACGTGCTCAACCGGCGGGTGGCCACGCTGGGCGCCGCGGTCTCCGCCAATCCCTACTACCTCGTGGGGCTCGGCGACTCGTACACGCGGGTAGGGCTAGGGGCGGACCGCGCCCAGCGAATCACGCCCCTTTCGGGGCTCGTCGAGCGGGGTGTGCCGCTGGCCCTTCACTCGGACTTCGGCATGGCGCCGGCGCGGCCGCTGCTGCTCGCGGCATGGGCGGCGACGCGACGGACGGTGGGCGGCCAGGTGATGATTCCGCCGCGCGGCCTGACGCTCGACG
>CALJKZ010000086.1 GCA_937983085.1 uncultured Gemmatimonadales bacterium | reverse complement strand
ATCTCAACGACGTCGCGGTTCGCGTCGACGCGGAAGTAGGGGAGGTCGGCCCTCCGCGCGATCGTCGTCAGCGCCTCGATTCCGGTTTCGGTGGGATGGACCACGGCGTGTCCCCCGGGCTGCAGTAGCGTGAAACGTTCTGTTCCAAGCTCAGGCAAGTTGCGGGGATGCGGTGTCGGGAAACCTCCCATACCGACCGTGGGGGACCAGCGAAGAACGTTGCCGGCCCTGGCCGACGGAGGAGGCACTGCCCGGGACCCCATTCCGGTGCCCTGTCCCGCGACCTTCGGACGCAGGCGATAATACCATGTTGTCAATTGTATTGCTATGCACTATAGTTGCTCCCATCTTTTACGAGCAGGAAGGAGAACCGCCGTGAGCCGCATCGACGACGCGTCCGAGGTCGAAGCCCTTCTGCCGTTGAGCCCTCCCGTCTACCACGTCCTATTGGGGCTTGGTGGGGAGACGCTGCACGGCTACGCCATAATGCAGGCCTTCGAGGAGCTCACCGGGGGGGCGGAGCGACTGCTGCCCGGCACGCTCTACGCCACGCTCGCCCGGATGGTGGAAACGGGCCTCATCGAAGAGGCCGCGCCTACGGACGAGGGTGCAGACGCCAGACGACGGTACTACCGCCTGACCGCCAGGGGGCGGAGGGTTGCCGCCGCCGAGTCCGAGCGAATGCGGCGGCTCCTCGAAGTGGCAGTCGCGCAACGGGTCGCACCGGGAGCAACCGGGTGAGTCCCCCGGCAGGCGGTCCGCGAATCTACGGCCGCATCTTTCGCCTCGCCCTCAAGGCCTTCCCTGCAGCGTTCACTCGCAAGCACGCCGGGGAGATGCGGACTGCCTTCGACGAGCAAATCGGGCGGGCGCGGGCCCGAGGCGGTCACCCGGCCATGCTCGACTATGCCCTGCGCGCCACACTGGACGCCCTCCGACAGGGCCTGCGGGAGCGGCTCAGACGATCTCCACCGCCGGGCCACGGCCGCCAGGCCATGCCCGATGGTCACCCATGGTCCGGACTCCCCGTGGATCTCCGCCTCGCCCTGCGAAGGGTCCGTCGCGCGCCTGGCTTCACGGTGTCCGCGGTTGTCGTGCTGGCATTGGGCATCGGGGCCAATGCCACCGTCTTCAGCGCCCTCCGGATGGTGCTCCTCGAACCCCCGCCCTACCCCGAGCCGGAGCGACTCGCATTCGTGCACCTGACCCAGGAGCACACCGGCCGCGGTGACTCGCGCATCACGACGTGGTCGTACCCGAAGTTCACGGCCTTCCTCCAGACGGAGAACCGCCTCATCGCCCCCGTCGCCGGCTACACCAACCGCGCCGGGCTGCTGAGCGAACCGGCCCCTACCACACGGATCGACTTCTAGGTCGTCTCGCCGTCCTACTTCAGGATCCTGGGCGTCGATCCCGCCATCGGACGGACCTTCGCCGACAACGAAGACAACGCCTCCGATCCCCCCCTCGTCGCAGTCCTGTCCCACGACCTCTGGTCCAGCAGATTCGGTGGGGACCCGGACGTGCAGGGACGCGACGTCACGCTCAACGGCGAGCGACTGACCATCGTGGGCGTAGCCCCCGAGGGCTTCCGGGGGCTCACCGGTTCGGCTCGACTCTGGGTACCCATGGCGGCGGCGGACCGGACCATGGGGTACGCCGTTCTCGAGCAGTCCGGCAATCACTGGTTCCACGCCATCGGACGCCTCCGTGCCGATGCCAGCCTGACGGAAGCCCGGGCGCAGACGGCCTCCATCGGTGAGGGGATCGCGGAGCTGTATCCCTCGAACGATCCTCAATCGCGATGGTCGGCCACCGCCCGGAGCTTCGAGGAGGCGCGCGTGAACGAGGAAGCGCGGGCAGCGGTGACCCTCCTCATGGTGGCCGCCGGCCTGGTGTTGTTGGTGGCCTGCGCGAACCTCTCGGGGCTCCTGCTGGCTCGCTCACGGCGGCACAACCGCGAACGCGCGGTTCGGATGGCCGTCGGAGCGTCTCGTTGGCGAATCGTGCGGGCTTCCCTTGTGGAGAGCGCACTGCTGGCCGTCATGGGCGGAACGGTCGGTGTCGCCCTGGCGGCTTGGGGCACACGGGTCATTGCGGCCGTTTGGCCGGCGGAGTTCCTTCGAAGCGCTCAACGCGAGATGAGAATCGCCGACCCGACCACCCTGGGGCTACAGCCGAGCGTTCTGGCGTTCGCCGCGCTCGTCACCCTCCTCACGGCCGTCCTCTTCGGTGCGGGGCCGGCACTACGACTCTCGGGGACGGACGTATCCTCGACTCTGAAGGATGCCGCTGGAGTCACCCGCCGCGAGGGAGCATGGATGGGTCTCGACCTTCGGACGGTCCTGGTGAGCGGTCAGGTCGCCCTGGCTCTGATGCTGCTGGTCGGT
>CALJKZ010000085.1 GCA_937983085.1 uncultured Gemmatimonadales bacterium | reverse complement strand
ACAGCGCCGGCGAGTTCAACAAGTGGATGGAGGGAAGCAAAATTGCCCTGCGATCTTGGCCTACCGCATCGAACGACCAGGATGTAACGCTGACTACATTTGTGTCGGTTACCGAGGTGGTGGTGACCTTCGATGGGGCTGCCCCTGTGGCCGAATCTGGGGGGCGCTGGTGGGAGGAGGGCAGCTCGTGGAACTTGATCCGCGGGAACACTCTGGCGCGGCTCTCGATGCACCCCAGGGGCGAGCACCCGGACACTCGGGCCTACGAGCGAGACACCTTCTCGGCCGCGAGCTACGGGATCCTCCTCAAGGGCCCGCTTTCGCTTGGGAACGCGATCGTTGGGAATTTGGCCGTCGGCTTCCCTCGGGGAGTGGTGCAGGACGAGACCGGGACCTCTGGTGAGCAGATCCTCCTCGCGAGCGACTACAACGTCGTGGTGGGCAACCAGGGCACCCCGGATGCGGTAGGCATCCCGACGTTCAGCCCTGGGGCTGGGAACTCGATTGACGACGATGACTACCTCTGGAACAACAGCTCGCTGAGCGCGGCGGGCAACCTAGGGCCTGCTGACCCTTCTACATTTTTGCAGACCCTCACCGACCACACGTCGTCTAGTCCATGGGACAAGTTTTCCGTGGGCAAGGTCGTCCGGCTGACGGGTTTCACGGATGGGAATAACAACGGCGTACGTAGCATTCGTAAGTTTGTCGATGCCAATACGGTAGAGGTATACAACGAATACGGGACCGCGGAGAGCGGCGGTGTTGGCTCATGGGCAATGGCCCAGGCAGGCGTCCAGGACGGGGCAATCAGCTACAACCGCGACACAAAGCAACTTCAGGTGCGCGACGGGAACTCCACGCACCAGGCGGTCTTGGCCGACCCGGTCAACCTGACCGAGAGCAGGGTCGAGTTCACAGCAGGTCGAACCCAAGCAACCGCATCATCGATGTATTCGGAGCCAACGCTAAACCTGAAGGCGGGGCTCACATGCTATTTCGACCCGGACCAGTATCCTGCAAGCATCGGCGGGAAGAGCCGAAGCATCTATATCGAATACGTTTTGGAGTCCGACGCTGTCAGTGGAGGAGCCGACATGGAGGCGCGCATCTTCAATGCCTCCGACAGCGAGTCCCTCAACGGAACGACGCAGGGCCACAACAGCACAACCCCGGCTCGGTACATCACTTCAGCGCTCACGGTGGGCGCATCTGCTGGGGAGGTGAAGCCCGGCGGGAAGATCTATGTGGTCAATGTTCGTGACGGGAACAACACGGATCGACTCATCGCCCGCTGTGCGGCATTCGTGGTCAGGTACTCATGAGGATAGGAACAATATATCAGCCCTCGGAGTGGCAAGAGCGCTTTCACAGGCTTCGCGTAGACCAGGCGCTGGGCGCAGGTGCGGTTGGCCCGGGGAAGTCGATGTGCTTGCTCATGGACCCGATGGAGCAGATTTTCATCGAGGCGGCAAGGGTCAAGAGGGACCCGGCGTTCTGCGGCGCGCAGCCTGGGGTGAAGATCCCCGGGACAGACGTTTGCCTGTGGGACTTGATCCTTGAGAACCCCTTGGACCCAGGTGAATCGAGGGGGAAAGCTCTCCACCTCCGGAGGCGGCAGATCGATTTGGACGAGACGCTAGATCGTGCCGCGGACTTCTTCCCGAAGATCGACCCGGGCGTAAAGGCAGAGCGCCAGAACGGGAAGCCTCTGAAGTGGAGGTTCTCAAGCGGCTACACGTACATTTTCGGGCACTGCACGAACAAAAGCGACTACGGGAACTTCAAGTCTCTGGAATACACCTACATCGGGTATGACGAGCTATCCCAGATGTACGAAGAGCAGTACGACCAGATCAACACCCGTCTGAGGACGACCGATCCGGTGCTCATTCATTTCCAGAAGATCCGCGCGATGTCCAACCCGGTTCAGGAGTCGGACTCGACGGCCAACGACCCGCTGTGGGTGCGTCGACGATTCGTGGACGAGGCTCCGGAGGGGAACAAGGTACTCGTCTACAAGTTCAAGCGACGTGACGGCACGATGGGCGAGGAGACGCGGATCTACCTCCCGGCTCGCTTGTACGACAACCCGTGCAAAGAATACGTGGCGGACTACGAGGACCGCCTTCAGTCCAAGAAAAAGCACATTAGGGACGCGCTTCTAAACGGGAACTGGTACGTTAGAGAGTTTTCTTTCTACGGAGAGGTGTGGGACCCGTATCGTATTGTCGTCGAGCCCTTCATGATTAATCGTGAATGGAGGCGGTTCCGATCGATGGACTGGGGATTTAAGCAGCCTGGCGCGGTCGTCTGGTGCGCGGTCGATGGCGACGACAATCTTGTCGTGGAGCGAGAGTACACGTTCAAGCTAAAGAAGGTTCCGGAGGTCGCTGCGGAAATTAAGCAGATCGAGAAGGACATGGGGCTTTGGGACGAGGAGAATAACTGCTCGGGTATCACCGGCCCCGCGGATAATCAGCTCTGGGAAAACCGTGGGGATGATATCACCCTGAACAAGGGTGAACACTTCGAGGCCTTGGGGATCCCCTGGGTCAAGGCAGACAAGCGCTCGCGAAAGAGAAATGCGGAAATCCTCTACGGGCGACTCAATGACAACCATGACCCCACCGTCCCGCCGGGGATTGTGTTTTTCCGGGGGTGCTCGATGTGCGTTCAGACCATACCCGTAATTGGCACCAAGGAGGCGGATCCGGATTGCCCGGAGGACGGCGGCCCCGACCACTGGCATGACGCGGTCCTCTACGCCTGCGCCTACGCTTCCCACGGATACCGTGCTATTCCGAAGCGTAGGAGGACGTGGATGGACGAGGATGACGAGTACGATCGCCGGCAGAAACGGGCACGCAGACGCGGCAGGATGGCTAGCAGCATGGGCTACAGCTCGATGGAGTAATCATGGACCAGGACTACACCGAAAAGCGTGACGAGTATGAAGAGTCGGACATCTTTCTCGTGGATTCGGGGGAGCTCGTTGAGGAGGATGCCGAGGAAACGGATCTACTCGTCATTAGAGACGACTCCAAAAACCTCGTTAAGGACATGGAGGCGCACCCGGATGGCCGAGCTGCGCTGAAAAAGATATT
>CALJKZ010000084.1 GCA_937983085.1 uncultured Gemmatimonadales bacterium | reverse complement strand
GGCCCTGTCGTTGAACTGCACCGGAGAGGCCGCTGACATGGCGGACGCTGCTGCAAGCGCGAGTGCCTCGGCCGCGGGTGCATCCGGGGCCGGCATCGCCCGCAGCGCCACCGGGGAGATCCTCAAGGCCATCCCCTCGACGGGCGAGCAGGTTCCCGTCATCGGGCTCGGGGGGCGCTGGATTTCCACGAACTCGACGGCGGAAGAGCTCCGCGATCACCGCGCCGTCCTGCACGCTCTCGCTGACGGCGCGCCCCCGGCGGGGCGGGTATTCGACTCGGCCGCCGGGTACGGCGGTGGCGCCTCGGAGGACCTATCCGGTGATTGGGCCTCCGAAGACGGCTTCCAGGACCAGATCTTCTGGGCCACCAAGGTCAACGTGGTCGGTCGTGGCCAATCCACGGCCGATCCCGCGGCGGTCCGGGCCCAGATCGAGCGCTCCTTCGACCGTATGAGCCTCGACGTCATCGACCTGAACCAGGTCCACAATATGGGCGATCCGCCCACCCAGCTCGGCATCCTCCAGGAGTACAAGGACGCCGGCCGGATACGGTACATCGGCATCACCACCACGAGCGAAAGCCAGTATGGCCATCTCGCACAGGTGATGCGGGAGTATCCGCTGGACTTCATCGGCATCGACTACGCGGTGGACAACCGGATCGCCGAAGAGGAGATCCTCCCCCTGGCCCGGGAAGAGGGGATCGCCGTCATCGTGTACTTGCCCTTTGGCCGTAGCCGGATGTGGCAGCGGATCGGCGACCGTGAGCTCCCGGAGTGGGCTGCCGAGTTCGATGCCACCACCTGGGCGCAGTTCATGCTGAAGTACGTAGTCGCCCATCCAGCGGTGACCGTCGCGGCGCCCGGAACGGGCGATCCCGAGCACATGGTGGACAATCTCGGTGCCGCCCGGGGCCGCATGCCCACCCCGGACCACCTCGAGCAGATGGTGGCGTTGGTGGAGAGCCTGCCCCCGGCGTAGCCCCCGCCGACGGTGGAGAAGCCTGTCATTGCATGGGATTAAGCGTGTGCTTAACTATCGGGCATGGCACGCGTACGCTCCGAATCCAGGGATCCACTCCAGACCGCCGTCGCTCCGCGGCGGCTGGAGATTCTCCGGCTCATCTGGGATGAAGAGCGGACGGTAGGCGCGATCGCCGCGGAGCTCCCGGTGAGCGTCCCGGCCGTATCCCAACATCTGGCGAAGCTCCGGGACGCTGGACTGGTGGAGGTCCGCAAGGACGGTCGTCGACGGTACTACGGGGTTGCCGGGGACCTCCCGGACGACGTCATGGGACTGCTCCGCCCCCTGCTGGCGGCCCGCACCGGAGCGCCACCGCACGCGGAGACCGCCACGAAAGGCCACGCGGCCAAGGCTCCGGTCGCGCCGGCCACGCGGTCGACGACCCCATCAGGACCGCGTGAACCACGCTCGATCCCCAAAGAGGCTCCCCGGGCACGGCCTTCGGATCGCGTCGAGGACGAGATGGTCTCCTGGTATCGCCAGGGGCTCCGCGCCCGGGTCGTCGCCCTGAGAGCCGCGCAGAAGAGCCTGGCCGACGGCCGCGCCCAGGCCGCCGAGTCCGTCCGCCGCCTGGCCGACTCCCTGACGCGACCGGCCCTCGCGGAGCGCTTCCCGGACATCGCCCGAACGGCGACGGCGACCCGCGACGAGCCCCTCGACTCGCTGGTGGAGGCGACGGACCAGCTCATCGGCGCCGTGAGTCAGGAGATCGCCATCGACGATCCGCGCATGGCTCGCATCCTCGTCGTCGAGGACAGCCGGGTGGAGGCAGCTCTCACCCGGTCCATCGTGAGCGGACCGAACCGGGACATCGTTTGGGCCCAGAGCGCTGAAGAGGCTCAGGAAGTTCTGGAGCAGCAGGAGATCGATCTGATCCTCCTGGATCTGGGTTTGCCGGGAGAGGACGGGAGAGACCTTCTGGGCCGCCTTGGCAGGCGCGCCCGTACCCGAGCCATCCCGGTCATCCTCCTGACGGGGAGGACCGACCTGCAGACGAGAACCGAAGTGATGTCGTTGGGAGCCGACGCGTTCTTCACAAAACCGGCCGACGGACCCGTGCTGGCGTCGGCGGTCGCCATGATGCTCGAGCGCGCTGCCGAGTCGCGTCAGGCAGGGCGCCAGGACCGCCTGACGGGACTATCGAATCGCACGGTCTTCCTGGCGGAGATGAAGCAGGTCGCCGCCGCGTCCAAGCGGGCGGGACTGGACCTTTCCCTTGCCATTCTGGACACCGACCGACTCGCTGCCATCAACGACATCCACGGTAGCGAGATCGGGGACGAAGTGGTTCGTTCGCTGGCCGACACCATCCGCTCGTCCTTTCGGGACTCGGATCATGTCGCGCGATGGGGCGGCGGCGAGTTCGCCATCCTCTTCGCGAACACGGGTCCGGACGGGGCGGCCACAGCGCTTGAGAAATTGCGAGCGGCCACGCGCGAATCCCCGGTGGTCCTGCCTGATGGAACCACGCTTACACCCCAGTGGCACGCCGGCGTGGCATCGGTTGGAGGCGCTGAGGGAGTGGACGAGGCGGTAGCCCGCGCAACGCGCCGACTGCACGTGGCCGGGAATCAGCGAGAAGGCCGGATCGTCGCGTCCGATGAAACGAGGGCGGACGGCATACGCCATGTCCTCCTCATCGAAGACGACGAGATCCTGGCGGATCTGGTCCAACACCGCCTCGGTCGCGAGGGCTTCGAAGTGACCCACTTCTCCGACGGTGGGGAAGCCCTCCGGAGTCTGGCCGAGATCACCGCATCCGCGGTTGTTCTCGATGTCATGCTCCCTGGGGCCGACGGGTTCGAGATCCTGCGCCGGCTCAGGTCGCAGCCGTCATTCGCGGGGGTACCCGTCGTGGTGCTGACGTTCGGAGGCGATCACGACGCCCGGCGCGCCTTCGATCTGGGTGCCAACGACGCGATGGCGAAACCCTTCTCGGTGAAGGAACTCGTCACGAGGGTGTCGCGTCTCGTCGTCGACTTCGAGACGGGGCCCGCCGGTGGTTGATCCGGCCGCACCGCTTCAGACCGTGGACGTCGCTGCCCGGCTGCTCTCCCCGGGGCAGGCGCTGCTCCTTCTCGTCGTCCTGACCGGAGCACTGCTCCTGACGTTCTCCGTCGTCCTGGCCGTGTGGACGCTGGGCTTCCGCTCCCGGAAGCTCGCCGTCGAACGGGCGATCCAGGACCGCGCGAGCCGTTGGCAGTACGAGTTGCGCGAGGTGCTCTACGGCCAGGGAAGCCTCGAAGCGCTCCGTGCCTCCGTCGACGATGACAACCGAGTGGAGTTCTTGAACTTCCTACTCGAGTATTCGCGCCGCCTCGACGGTGACGAGCGCGACGAAGTCCGACGCCTCGCCGAACCCCACCTGGCCGAGATCCTCCCCTACCTGGACCACCGGGTTGAAGGACGTCGCGCACGGGCCGTCCAGACCCTGGGGGAGCTCGGGCTCCCACGCTACGCCGATGAGGTGATCTCCGCGCTCGACGATCCGTCCCCGGACGTCGCCATGGCCGCTGCCTCAACACTCGCCGCTGCACAGGACGGGAGCTACGCCGACGCGGTCCTGGCTCGTATGAACCGGTTCGACGATTGGCGACTGGACTTCCTTGTGGCCATGCTCGCGTCCCTGGGCCCCGAAGCGGCTCCAGCCTTCCGGTGGACCCTCGCCGATCAACAAGCTTCTCCCCGGGTCCGGGCCGTGGCCGCCGATGTCCTCGCCCAACTGGACGACGCAGCCTCCGCGGACCTCGCCCACGACGTGCTGGCCTCGGAGCGGGAAGTCGAGCTGCGGGCGGCGACGCTCCGACTCCTCTCCAGCGTCGGTCGAGGCGAGCACGTGGAGGCGGTCCGCGCCGCCGTCCACGACGACGCTCTGCCGGTCAGGCTCCACGCCGTTCGCGCTCTGGGCAGCCTGGGCTCGAAGGAAGACCTGGATTCACTCGACGCGGCCGCCAAGGATGATCCCTCCGCGTGGGTCGCCATTGCGGCCGCTCGTGCCCTCAAGGAAGCCGGCGGCACGGAGCGGCTCGATCTCCTTGCCGGGTCGGACCACCCGCGTGCCGCCCTCGGCCTTCAGGTCATCTCCGAGGTGCGATCATGGTGACCGCGGCATTCACCGCGCTGACGGTGGTGAACGCCTTGGTTCTCGTCTACTTCTTCGCCATCAACCTGGTCTATTTCGTCACCAGCCTGAAAGCGCTGCACGTGATCTGGCGGTACCGGCAACGCCTCCGCTCCTTCAACCTCCTCGACGTCTCCCGGGCCGAAGCCGCTCCACCCATCACCGTCCTGGCGCCGGCCTACAACGAGGCCCTCACCTGTGTGGAGTCGTTGCGGTCCCTGCTGACGTTGGACTATCCCCGCCACGAGATCATCGTAGTCAACGACGGCTCCAAAGACGAAACCGTCGAGGTCCTCCGGACGGCCTTCGAGCTGGCCCCCCGAGCACGGATCGCCACTGCGGGGCTGGACACGGCGCGGGTACGCGGCGTGTACCAGAGCAGGCCCCACCCCAACCTTTGGGTGATCGACAAGGAGAATGGGGGCAAGGCGGACGCGCTCAACGCGGGGCTCAACTACTGCAACACCCCCCTGGTATGCGCGGTGGACGCCGACACCCTCCTCGAGCGAGACGCCCT
>CALJKZ010000083.1:0-2500 GCA_937983085.1 uncultured Gemmatimonadales bacterium | reverse complement strand
CGCGAAACCGGCCCGCGCCGCGCTACACTCGGCCCCCGTGCGGACGCTCACACGGGAGCAGGCGCGGGAGGTGGACCGCGTCGCCATGGAAGAGCTCGGGATCCCCGGCATCGTCCTCATGGAAAACGCGGCGCGGGGGATCGCCGATCTCGTGCGCGAGCGGCTCGGCTCGTCTCCGGGCGGCCCCGTCGCGATCGTCTGCGGGCCCGGCAACAACGGCGGGGACGGGTTCGCCGCCGCCCGCCACCTCTCGAACGCGGGCGTCGACGTGCGGCTCCATCTGGTGGTTCCCGCCGACGCGTATCCCGACGACTCCGACGCGGGACAGAACCTGCGTATCGTGCGCGCGATGGGGCTGCCGCTGCGCGAGGACGTCGATCTCGAAGGCGCCGCAATCGTCGTCGACGCCGTGTTCGGCACAGGCCTCACGCGGCCGGTGCGCGAGCCCTACCTCTCCGCCGTGCGCGCGATGGGGAACGCGGGCGTCGACGTCGTGGCGGTGGACGTGCCCTCGGGCCTCGACGCGAACACCGGCGCGATCCTGGGCGCCGCGGTGCGCGCCGCCGTCACCGCGACGATGGTGGCGCCGAAGGCGGGATTCGCCCTCGGCGAGGGGCCGCGGCTGACCGGCGAGGTGCGGGTCGTGGACATCGGCGTGCCGCCCTCCGTGCTCGAGCGCGTTCTCGCCTAGGTGTGCTCGCTTCGATCAACGCAGGATGCGAACGGCCGTCCCGCGGGGCGTCCACTCGAAGAGTTGCTCCACGTCGGCGCGGAGCATGCGAACGCAGCCCGAGGAGGCGTCCTTGCCGATCGACGTGGGCTCCGTCGTGCCGTGGATCCCGAAGCCCGTGTACTGCGCCGAGTTGTTGAACGCCATCCAGCGCGTGCCGAGGATGTTCTCGGGGTGGCCGTAGGGGATTGTCACGCCGGCGCGGGGATTCCAGTCGGGATTCTTGATCTTCTCGACGACGCGGAACTGCGCCTCGGGCGTGCTTCCCTCCTTGCCGAGGCCGACGGGCCAATCGCGCACGTAGCAGCCGTTCTGCAGGAAGTAGAGGCGGTACTCGCTCTTCACGACGACGATCTCGGGCTCGCCCAGGGGCACCCGGATCGTCTCCTCCGCCCGCAGGTTGCGCGCGTCGCCGAGCTGGTTCACCTCGACGATGAGGCCGGGGGCCACCTTGGAGCCGCGCTGCGGGAACACCTTGTCGCACAGCGTCGAGAGGTTGTCGCCGCGGCGCACGGCGTAGGGCTCGTCGACGCCGTCGATGTGGCGCGCGCCGAAGAGCAGCATGTCGCTCAGCTGCCGCAGCGTGGCGCGGAGCTGCTTCCGCTCTTCCTCCCGCGCGTCCTTCAGGAAGAGCGCCGGGGTGAGGAGACGCCAGGCCTCCCGCGCGTGCTGGAGGCCCTCGGCGTTGCGGCCGAGCTGCGCGTAGCGCTTGAGGTGCTCGCGGCCGAGGTCCACCTGGACCCACCGCGCCGGGTCGCTGGCGGCGTGCTCCCGCAGCAGCGTGTCGGCGATTTCGCGGGCCTTCGCCTCGTCGCCGGCCGCGAGCGCCCGGCGCCGCTCGGCGTCGAGCTCCCACGCCTTCTCGTCGCGGGGCGGCGGCGGCGGCGCGCCTCCCTCCACGTCGAGATCCAGAGCCGGCCGCGCGGCGGGCTCGTCCGGCGCCGTCTCGGCGACGGGAGGGGCCTCGACCTCCGGAACCGCGAGGTCCGGCGCCTTCGTCCCGGGCTCCTCCGCGGAAGACGCGAACCAGTTGCGGTAGGCGATGTATCCGGCGACGAGCGCGATGAGCGCCCAGACGGTGGTCTTCATGGTCCCTCCCAGGGTTCATGGAAGGGTACGGGCGGCGGCCGACAGGAAAGTGTACCCCACCGGGGCGCCGCGCCGCGGAAGCGCGCTCACGCGGGGCGGATCGGCCGCCGAAGAAGTATGATGGAGGAGGCCCCGAGGGGCCCTCGATCCTTGAAAACACCTCTGCCATGTTCGTGATCGCGGGTCACACAGTTTGGCTGATCCGATAACCCTCGAACCGGGAGCCGAACGCGCGCGCGAGGCCGCCACGCCCTGTTGAGGCGGGGACGGCGAAGTCGCGTCGCGTGGCGCCCACCTTATGGTGACAGGGATCAACCACTCAGCCCGCACACGGCATTGCGGTGGAGGATTTCCAACGCCCGCCGGCAACGGCGGGCTTGTTTTCTTTTAGGCCCTGTTTGGAAACCCGTCGTCAGGACCGAAGCCGAGCGAGGACAAGGGTGGCGAGCCGCGCCGACGCAGCTGTATCAGCGCAGAGATACTGCAAGGAGGCGCGGCGAAGCCAGCCGCAGCCGCAGCCGGCTGAATCCAGGCGGGTTTCCAAACAGAGCCTAGCCCGTGCGCAGGGTCCAGCCCTTGCGCTCGAGGGCCTTCCGCACGGCCTCGCGCAGGCGGTCCACGTCCTTCGTGTCGAGGGTGCGGTCCATGGCGCCGAAGACCATGCTGTAGGCGAGGCTGCGC
>CALJKZ010000082.1 GCA_937983085.1 uncultured Gemmatimonadales bacterium | reverse complement strand
CGATCTCCTCCGACGTGTCGGAGGTGATGGACACCTGCGTCGTCGGCGGGAAGAGGGGCCGCATGGCGTCCACCTCCGCTTTGATGCGCTCGGCGGTATCGATGATGTTCTCGCCCGAGCGCTTCACCACACCCAGGGAAACCACGGCGCGCCCGTCCATCCGAGCGAAGGTCTCGCGCTCGGCGAAGCCGAAGTCCACATCGGCCACGTCGCGGACGTAGATGGGGCGGCCGTTCTGCACCGTCACCACCAGGTCCTCGATGAGCGTGGGGTCCTCGAACTCCCCGTCGACCCGTACCAGGTACTTGGTGGCGCCCACGTCGATGGAGCCACCGGGGATGTTGACGTTCTCCGACCGCACGGCGTCCACCACGTCCTGCAGAGCGATGCCGTAGTAGTTCATGCGCGACAGGTCGACGTCGACCTTCACCTCACGTTCGAGGCCGCCCCGAAGGTCCGCGCGCAAGACGGCCGGGATGTTCTCCAGACGGTCCTGCAGTTCCTCGGCGATCTCCTTCAGGCGCACCAGCCCGTACTCGCCGGAAAGGTTGACCTGCATCACCGGCACCTCGGAGAAGTTGATCTCCATGATGCTCGGCTCTTCGGCATCCTCCGGTAGGTCCGCCTTGGCAAGATCGACCTTCTCCCGGACCTTCTGCGTCGCCTCGTCCAGGTCAACGGAGGGGTCGAACTCGGCCGTGATGCTCGAATACCCTTCCACGGACGTCGACGTCAGCTCCTTGATCTCGCTGATGGTCGACAGGTCTTCTTCCAGGACCCGCGTCACCTGGCTTTCGACATCCGCCGGAGACACACCAGGATAGATGGTGTTGACCACGAGAATGGGCACCGCGATCTCCGGGAACGACTCCTTGGGGGTCGCCCGGTACGAACGGACCCCCATGATCCCGATGATGAAGAGGAGTACGAGCACTGACGTCCGGTGCTCGATGGCGAAGCTCGTCGGTGCGAACTCCTTGAATTCTCCGACGTCGGCCCGATCCGGTGCCTGGCCGATGGGCCGTTGACCTTCGTTCGACTCTGTCATCGCTATTCTCCTCAGCCTCCCACCACGTTGACGCGATCCCCGTTGGCCACCGATCGCTGACCCACGACGATGAGGCGCTCACCAGCCGACACGCCCTCCTCGATGACGACCAGGTTCCTTCGCGAGGCCCCGACCACGACCGACCGAGCCTCGGCGATCTGCTGGCCGTCTCGCTCGGCCAGCACGTACAGCTCGTACCCGTCCTCGACGCGCACGAGAGCATCCTGAGGCACGACGATGGCCTCGTCGATCTGCTGCCGTACCACCGAAAGGTTGGCCACCATCTGTGGCTTGATGGCCCGGTCGGGGTTGGCGATCTCCAGCTCGATGCCGAAGGTCCGGTTCTGCGGATCCACCGTTGAACTCACGTACCGGACACGGCCTTCGTAGCGCTTGCCACCGAGGGCCGCGAAAACGAGCTCGGCAGGGGTGCCTACCTCCACGTCGGGCGCATACCGCTCGGGCACGCCGGCGACGACCTTGATGGGGTTGAGGTCGACGACGCGCCCGATGGTCTCACCCGGCCCCACCGTGGTGCCGACGTCGACGTAGCGCTCGTCGAAGACGCCCGAGAAGGGCGCCCGGATCACCGTGTTCTCGAGGCGCTCTTCCAGCGCGGCGAGAGCGGCGGACGTCTGCTCGGCGGCGAACTTGGCTTCGAGATAGGCGATCTCCGAGCCCACCTGCTCCTCCTCCCACAGGCGCTGGCGGCGCTCCCACGTCTGTTGCGCGAGTTCTGCGGCCGCACGGGCCTGGTCGACCTGCGCCGAGAGGATGCGATCGTCGATCTTGGCGATCCGATCGCCCTGGGCCACCGGATCTCCCCGATCCACGAAGAGGGCGCGGATGGTGCCGCTCTCCTCGGCCTCGAGCATGACGTCCTGGTTGGCCAGGGCCACCGAGGTCAGTCGGATCTCCTCGCTGAACGTCTGCGTCGCGACCTCCTCGACCTCGACGTTGATCATTCGCACGAAATCGTCGCCCGCATCGTCGGTGCCGTCGGCCTGGGCCGAGCCGCACGCGGCGAGGAGTACCACTGTCGAGAGCGTAGCGAGTCTGCTGTATCGATTCATCCCGATCCCCTGCCCTTTCGTCACGGGCTTCTCAGTGTAGGTCATTGCTCCGTGCTCCCCGCCCGCACGTCGACGTCGACGAGCGGGACGAGTCCGATCGCCTCATCGAGCCGTGCTCGAGCGACCAGGTAGTCATAGACGGCCTGCGCGTAGTTGAACTCACTCTGGCGCAGAGCCACCTCCGAATCGGTGAGCTCGAGCTGGCTGCCGAGCCCCTCCGTGTACTGGGCGCTGGCGATCTCGAACCCGCGTCGCGCCTGGGTCACGGCCAGCTTCTGGCCCTGGGCCCTCTCGCGCGCTTCTTGGGCCGCCTCCACCAGCGTGCGGACCTGGCTCTCCGCCACGTCCACGCCCAGGGAGGTTGTGGCCTGTGCCCGCCGGACCTGAGCCCGACTCTGTTCGATACGCGCGTCCCGGCTGAAGCCCTGGAAGATGGGCACCGAGATCCGCAGCCCGACCAATGTCGACGTCGCGCGCTGCCCGTCGCCGATGGCGAAGAAGTTCGGCGAGCCGTTGTCCTGGGCGGCTACGGTGTAGCTCCCGAAGAGGGACAGCTCGGGAAGGTAGGCGGCCTGCTCGGCGCGCATCTCCGTCCGCCTCAGCTCCTCCGTCAGCTCGAGCTGCCGAAGGTCCGACCGCATCTCCACCGCCCTGGACAGAGCTTCGGGGAGGGCGGCGTCGAGTTCGTCTGCCGTCGGGACGTCCAGACCCATGAAGGAGAGGATCTCCCGGTTGGCCGGCGTGTTGGACGCCAGGTCGTCGAGATCCATCTCGGCGAGCGTGCCTCCGACCTCGAGGCTCTCGTGATCCGAGAGGTTGGCCTGGATGGCGAGCTCCCGGCGGGCCTGAGACACAGCGTTGCGGGCTCTCCGAAGGTTCGGCTCGAGATTCGCGAGCTCCACCTCGAGACGAAGGACGTCGTAGTCCGACGTGAGCCCGGCACGGTTCAGGGCCTGGGTCTCCTTCAAGGACTCACGCACCCGACGCACCGAATTGTCGGTGAGGCGCACCTGCTCCTGCGCGAGGAGGAGGTCGTAGTACCGGGTGCGGAGCTGGGTCACGACGCCCTGCGACGCGCCGCGCACGACCTCGCTCTGCAGGTTCTCGAACCGCTTGGCGGCGCCCAGGGCCACGATGACGTTGGGCCGGAAGAGGGGCTGCTCGACGTTGATGGTCGAGTTCCACGTGTTGTCGGCGCTGAACTGCACGGGCAGGTAGTCGTCGGGCCCCGCGCTGGGATCGAAGATCTGGGCGGGAAGGAAGTTCACCGCCGGAGACACGTTCCGCGTGTACGAACCCGAGAAATCGACGGACGGCATGACGCTGGACCACGCCTCGGAGACCTGCTCCTGGGCCGTCACGTAGCCCTCTCGGGCGGCCCGGAGCTCCCGATTGCGATCCAAGGCCGAACGGGTCAGCTCGGTCAGGCCCATGACCTGGGCCCCGGTGCCGGGCTCGCCGGCGGTGGAGGCCTGTGCGCCGGACGACGCGTTCTGCGCCGCTGCGGACGAGGATGCCGCCATCAGCGGCACCATTCCGAAGAGCGCCAGCGTCAGCGTCACGATTCTGGTGGGGCCGCGCACGAGGCGCCGCCCTCGACTGTCTATGCTCATCCCTTCCTCGATCCCGTTGAGGCGGACCCCTCGGTCCACCGTCCGTTCGCTCGTGCCCCGGACGCCCGGGGCCCCTACCTCGTTCGTTCTCACCTCGCCGTGCCCGCCAGATCGCGGGCGCCCACCGCGGACCCTGTCCGCGCCTGTTCCTCGGCCAGCCGCTCCAACTCATCCGCGAAGTCCCGTGTGGCGACTCCTGCCATCAGGCGCTGCCCGGATGCCTTGAAGAGCATCTTGAACTCGTCGGGGTCGGCGACGAGACAGCCCTGTTGGTAGAGCTGAACCATTCCGTGGGCGTGTGCCCACATGGTCATCGATGCCTCCTCCGGATCACCCTTCCGCAGGATCCCGGCGTCCATGCACTCCCGGACCCGATCCAACCAGAACTGATGGGTGGCCTGCTGGAGGGCTTCGATGTCCTCGGGGATGGTGTCCATCCCGAGATGCTCCGGCGCCGTGTGCATCATCCCGTACCATCGCGGGTGCTCCAGGACGAAGCTCAGGTACTGTTCGCCGGCGGCCATGAACCGCTCCAGAGGCGATGGCGCACCCAGCGCCGCGTACAAGTAGCGCGAGAAGGTGCGGTGGGCCTCGCGCAACACGTCGGCGAGCACCGCTTCCCTGCCTTCATAGTGGCGGTAAATGGCCGGCGCGGTGACGCCGACTTCTTTCGCCAACTTCCTCATCGAGAATCCATCGAGGCCGTGCTCCAAGTAGAGGCCACACGCGCAGTCGAGGATTCGTTCTCTCTGTTCTGACATGTGAACAGTGTAAACATGAGTCCTCACCAGGTCAACATTTACCGGCCCTACGAGGGATAACGCCGTTTAGTGTCAAATGGTGCAAGCTTGATCCACCGTCATTGATTGACGGGGCATGCGAACAGCGGAAGGGGGGGCGGGCACCGCCCGGAGGCCAGGGTTACGCCGGGAGGCCCACCACGCTCGGTGATGCCGGGCTGGGTCGTGCACCGGTGCTCAGGACACGGGAAGCTGGACTCGAATCCAGCCGCTGCCCGGATGCGAACTCGCGTAGAAGCCACCGACGAGCACGCCACCCACCAGGCCGATCCCCGCGAAGGTCAGAGCATCGGTCACCACCTCCGCGGGTGGTGCGCCCTCGTCGTCGATGACGCCTCCGGCGTGGAGGAGAAAGCCCGCTACCGCCCCGATGAAGATCCCTGCCGTGCCGCCGAGGAGGGCGCCGTGGCGAAACGACTCCCGGGGCGTCCGCGCCATGTAGACGTCCAGACGCTCGAGGTTCTCGAGGTCGACCTGGTACGGGTCGACGAAGCCGTCCACGTCGAGAAGGATCCCGTCGCTTTGCCATTGGTTGAAGACGGCAGACACGGTCATCCGCCCTGTCAGGCGGACGCGGACGCTGTCGCCCACGGTCATCCGGTTCCGGTCCGCCCCCTGGGCCGCGGCTTCACTCCCGGTAGGCACCAGCGCCCCCAGGGCCAGCATGATGCCGACGGGCAACCAGCCACGTCGGCGGCTTGCGGTGGGAAGGGCGGAATGGGCCACGGTGGGGGAACGCCAGAGGAAACGAGTCCCGGAATTGTGGGCAGCAGCCCGGCGCCCTCGCAAGCGGCGCCCTGTCCCGGCCCCCGCGACACATCAGAGCGCCGCGTCCAGGTAGAAATCGATCCGCAGACGCTTCGGAGCCCGAAGCCCATACCCGGCGTCGAAGCGGAGGAGACCGTCCACCAGGGAGAGGCCGGACCCGATGGAGTAGAAGCCGCGGGACAGATCGAAGTCGTCGTAGTCCCCTGCCCAGCCGTAGTCGGAGAACAGGGAGAGGGCGCCAAAGGAGAACGTACGCGCGATCTCGGCGCGGCCGCGCACGACGTCTCGCCCACCCATGAGCAGCGGCGCGTATCCCCGCACCGTCCGGGGACCTCCGACGTACCACAACCGCTGGACCGGGGGGCTTCCCACCACCGTGCCCGTTCCGGCCTCCAGCCCCAATCGCAGATCCGCGGGAAGGGGCACGACCAGCGTGCCGGCCATGGAGCCCCGGGCAAACTCATGGTCGCCGGTCGCGCCAAGGAGGCGCACGTGCAACCCGCCTTGCGCCATCCGGGGGTCCGTCCCCCACCACGGAGCGAGCTCGATGGCTCCTCCGTACTCCCACCCCTCCTCGGCCCGAAGATTGGGCCTGAACGACCAGTCGTCCTTCCAGAACTTGAAGAGCGCGAAGTCGGTCTCCACGCCGACGGGCTGGTGGTATTCGGCGAAGGCCCGGACCCGCCATGCTCCCCTGCTCGCCACCGGGGGCGTCCACTCCAGCGCGCCTCCGGACCGGCGGTAGTAGTCTCCGTCGTCTCGACCGAAGAAGGCTGCCATGACGGAATTCCCGAGGCCGAGGTGCCTCGCGTCGGGCTCCAGGGACGCCAGCTCGTGGTATCCCGAGAGGGTGACGCGTCGCCGGAGGGTCTCGCGCGTCAGATCCAGCCTGCCGTCCGGCTCCGGATCCGCGTGCCCGATGCGCGCCGTGGCGGTAATGGATACGGCGCCCAGGAACGTCTGCGGACGAAGCTGGAGGCGTGCGCCCAAGGAGAGCCCTTCGACCCGGTTGTACCGGATGAGGTCGGGTCGCTGCCACCCCCAACGGAAGGTCGTAGGCGTCTGCGGGAGGGGGGCGAGGGGCAGGTCGGCGAGGGCGTCGAAGCTGTCCCGTAGCTCGTCGTCCGACGCGAATCCCGGCGCCGACTCCCAGATGGGCGGCGGGAGTTGGGGGCTCTCCATGAGGAAGACGGGGTCCTCCGGATAGATGAGCCGGGAGCGTCCCGTCTCTCCGTTGATGGACACCCGACTCCTGAACGGCACGTTGGATCCGAATGCACGCTCGTTGAGGTAGGCCATGGCCTCGCTGCGGGT
>CALJKZ010000081.1 GCA_937983085.1 uncultured Gemmatimonadales bacterium | reverse complement strand
CGGGGCAGGGACGCGGCGGTAAAGGCGTACGTCATCCCCGCGGAGCAACACGACCGCCTCACCATGCAGAAGATGGTGAACAAGCTCATCCTCCAGGGCATCACCGTGGAGCGGGCCAGCCGGGACTTCACCCATGAGGGTCGTGCGTACGAGAGCGGTTCGTACGTCGTGTCCATGGCCCAGCCCAAGCAGGGCGTGGCGCGTTGGCTCCTGGGCCAGACGAACTACCCGGACAACAGCTACACGCGCGACCGGGACGGCAACCCCATCCGGCCCTATGACATGTCCACGGACAATCTGGCGGAGTTCATGGGGGTCACCGTCCATCCGGCGGCTTCACCCGTCTCGGTAGCCACGACCCGGGTCATGCGTACCATCGACCCCAGCGGGACGGTGGGTGTCGGTGCCTACGGGTACGTGCTGGACGGGAGGTCCAACGACGCCTTCCAGGCGGCCAACATGCTCTTCGCGGCCGGGGCCCAGGTGAGTCGGGCCCACGAGGACGGCACCGGCTTCCACCGCGGTGACTTCATCGTCTCCGCCGACGCCGACGGGACGGTGGTGAGGGACATCGCCGAGAGCACCGGCGTGGACTTCCAGGCCCTCGACTCCGATCCCTCGGCCTCCACCTATCCGCTGGCCCAGCAGCGCATCGGCATGTACCAGCGCTATTACGGCGGCAACATGGACGAGGGGTGGACGCGGTTGCTCCTCGAGGACTTCTCGTTCCCGTACACGACCATCATGGACGCCGAGATCCAGCGTGGCGAGCTGGCCGACCGGTGGGACGTCATCATTCTTCCCAACGATTCGCGCCAGATGATGGTGGAAGGCCGGCCCGACCCGTCCGACACCCCGCCGTCGTACCGGAGCGGCTTCGGCCAGGAAGGACTCGAGGCGCTGGAGGCGTTCGTGGAGGAGGGCGGCACCTTGGTGACGATGTCCCAAGCCGGTGAGCTGCCCCTCGCCGATCTCGACGTACCCGTGGTGAACGCGGTGAGCGGCGTCTGGGGCAACGACTTCTGGTCTCCCGGCTCGACCTTGAAGATCCACGTGGACACGGCGCATCCGCTGGCGTATGGGATGCCCGAGCACGCCCTCGCCGCCTTCCTCGCGGGAGGCCAGGTCTACGAGACGGTACGCGGCGACCGCAGCTCCGACGTCCACCGGGTCGCTACGTATCCGAGTCGCGACATCCTTCAGAGTGGCTGGCGCCTCGGCGAGGAAGCCATCGCCGACATGGCGGCCATCGTCGAAGTGGAAAAGGGGCAGGGTTCGGTGGTGATGATCGGGTTCCGGCCCCAGCATCGTCACCAGACCCACGGCACGTACAAGTTCCTCTTCAATGCCCTGATGGACCGGCCGTCGAGCTCCTCGGACATGGTGGAGGATGGCGGCAGCTGACGAGGGCTCGACCGCGTCCTCACTGAGGGCGTCCATCGGGGCCTTCGCCCGGCAGCATCCGGGCCTCCTGTTGAGCGGGGGGTACCTGGCAGCGACGGGCGTCGGGATGTTGTCGAGTTGGACGTACTACAGTCGCTTCGGCGTGGACATCTTCGCGTACGCCCAACTCTCCGACTTCCTCATCGCGGCGTTTCGCAATCCTCTGGCCACCCTTGCCATCCTGGTGGCCATCCCGGCGGTGTGGTTCGTCATGGTCAGCGACGCGTGGTTCGATCGGCGCTTCAGCTGGTACAAGTACCTGTACGTCACCGACGGCCTCCGCCGCATGAGCCGATCGATGCCCGCGCTGGTGATCTACTTCGTGCTCTACGGCTTCATCTTCGCCGCTCTGTACTCGGGCCGGATGGAGGAACGGGTTCGGGGTGGAGAAGCGCCACGTGTGGAGGTGCAGCTCCAGACCGGCACGTATCAGGGTCGGGACGCGACCCGACCCTTCACCGCCTACCTCTTCGGTTCCACGGCGACGTTCGTCTTCCTCTACGACGCCGCGTCATCGGAGGTCACGGCCGTTCCCGTGGAGAACGTGGCGCGGATCAACACCCTCGGATCGTAGGGGCCGTCTTTGGCCCGGAGCTCTCGTCCGACGAGGGGAGTCAGCTACCCGGCGTGACCGTGACGCCGACGATCCGGGTGAGCTCGGGGAAGTCGGCGTCGAGGTACTCGTTGCCCCGGGCCTGGGCCATGGCCTGGTACGGCCCGTCGCCCCGGGGCGGTCCGTCGCCGTACTCGCTGTAGAAGGCGTCCACGACGTCCATCCCCTCCACGACCTCGCCGATGGGTGCGAAGCCCTCGTCGTCGAGGGCAGAGTTGTCCTTGTAGCTGATGAAGATCTCGGTGGTCCGGGTATGCCGTCCGCCCTTGGCGAAGGCGACGCGGCCCCGTGTGTTCGACTCCACCACCGGGTCGTCCACCAGGAACTCCCTCTTCCACACCTGATTCACGTACGGGTCTGCGTTGAGACCGAACTGGGCCATGAAGCCCGGGACGACGCGGTAGATCCGCGCGTCGTCGTAGAAACCGCCTCGGGCAAGGCTGTAGAAGCGGTCGGCGCCGAGGGGAGCCCAGTCACGGTAGACCTGGATGACCACATTGCCTTCCGACGTCTCCAACGTGACCTGGTATTCGGCGGGAGCCGTCTCCTTGAAGTCGTCGGCGCGGAGTAGCGGATTGCGCTGGACGGGAGCCTCGTCTTCCGTCGACCCGCCGGAGCATCCAGCGAGGAGGAGAGGCAGCGCGGCGGCGACGCAGAGGATGACCCTGGCGTTCTTCTTCATGGGACCCGAGGTGTTCGATGGACCGAGGTGGCGACCCTGAAGTGCGGACGGCCCTGCCGGTGCGTCAAGGACGGGTGCACGGGGAGTGGTCGACGGGACGGGGTGGAGACGGTAGAGTGGCGCGATGATCGATCTGAGAAGCGATACGGTTACGGTCCCCAGCGATGGCATGCGGGAGGCCATGGCCCGGGCCCCGGTGGGCGACGACGTGTACGGCGACGATCCCACCGTGAACGAGCTCGAGGCGCGGACCGCCGAGCTTCTGGGCAAGGAGGGCGCGGTCTTCGTGCCCACGGGGACCATGGCGAACCAGGTGGCGCTCCGGACCCACACCGAGCCGGGCGACCGGGTGCTCGTCCACCGTCGTGCGCACATCGTCATCAACGAGGTAGGGGCCGGGGCGGCCATCAGCGGTGTCTCCATGCACGGCTTCGATTCCGCCGACGGGACGTTCACCTCCGACGAGATCGAGGACGCTCTGGGTCGAACCCACCCCTTCAATCCCGACACCCTGGGATCGCCCGCCACGTTGATGTGCGTGGAGAACACCCACAACGCCGGGGGCGGGACGGTCTGGCCCCTCGAGCAGATTCGGGACGTCTGCGCGACGGCCCGGTCCCGCGGACTCCGCTGTCATCTCGACGGCGCCCGGCTGTGGCATGCGTCTGCGGCGTCCGGTGTGTCCGAGCGGGACTTCGCCGAACCCTTCGACACGGTGTACGTCTGCTTCAGCAAGGGGCTGGGCGCCCCGGTGGGTTCGGCGCTGGCCGGCCCGTCGGAGACGATACACAGGGCCCGGCGCTTCAAGCAGCAGTTCGGCGGAGGGTGGCGCCAAGCCGGCATTTTGGCGGCGGCGGCTCTCTACGCCCTCGAGCACCATCGTGAGGGGTTGGACCGCGACGTGGGCGAGGCCCGGCGCTTCGCCCAGGAGATCTCGACCATCGAAGGCGTCACCGTCGACGTGGATGGCGTTGCCTCCAACATCGTCCGATTCCACGTGGACACCGACGCCGGAGACGTGGCCACCCGGCTTCACGAGCAGGGCCTCCACATGCTGCCCAACGGACCGCACGGGATGCGGGCGGTCATTCACCGTGACGTCTCCGAGGACGACGTGAGCCGTGCTGTGGAGGTCATCCGGTCGTGCCTGTCGTAGTGCTCCACGCCGACGCCCGCGCCTTTCTGGCCCGGGCCGAGGGGTGGCTTCGCCAGGAAGAGGACTCCAACAACCTCTTCCTCAGCCTCGCGTACCAACGGGCGTCGAATCGACGCCGTGAGGAGCCCGACGTCTTCTACGCCACGGTGGAGACGGAAGGGGAGGTGGCGGGCTGCGTCATGCGGACGCCGCCCCACAAGGTTCTCTTGACCCATCTACCCGAGGAGGCCGCTCCAGCCATCGCCGATGCCCTCGTCGGTCGGTTCGAGACCATCCCCTCGGTGCTCGGGCCACGAGGGGAGGCCATCGCCGTCGCCGAGGCGTGGGTCCACCGCCGAGGGGGAACGTGGTCCGAAGGGATGAAGCAGCGTCTGTATCGTTTGGACGAGGTGGTTCCTCCGGAGGGCGTCGCCGGTCGGCTCCGGATGGCAGGGGCCGCCGACCTCGCGACGACCCTGCGGTGGGGCGGCGACTTCACCGTCGAAACCGGCGTCGGCCCACCACCCTCGCGGGAGGGAATGGCGGGCCGCATCGTCGCCGGCGACGTGTTCGTCTGGGAGGTGGAGGGCGAAGCGCTATGCATGGCGGTGTCCACGGGGCGGACTCCTCGCGGCGTCCGCGTCGGCTATGTCTACACCCCTCAGGAGCACCGTCGGAACGGCTATGCCAGCGCTCTGGTTGCGGCGCTCAGCCAGCGCCTTCTCGACGAGGGCCTCGATTTCTGCATGCTGTACACCGACCTCGCGAATCCGACGTCGAATGCCATCTACGAGCGGCTGGGGTATAGACCGCTGCACGACGTGGTCGATATCGAGGTCGTTCCGGGCGGGTGACATGAGCAGGACGAGCAGGACGAGGTTCACGGGTGGCGTCGCCGTGATGTTGGCCGCCGCCGGGGTGGCTGTCCCGACGCCCCTCCTCGTTGCCGCCGTGCCCTGGGCCTCCCCGCCGGAGGGGCTTCGCGAGCTCGTGGTTCGCACCGAGGGGGCGCGCGTTCACGCCCTGTGCACGTCGGGAGAGCCGGAGGTCCTGCTTCTTCACGGCGAGGACTCGTCGGTGGAGACGTGGCGTCCGGTCCTCGAGCGTCTCGATGGACGGGTGGGGGCGTGCGCCTACGACCGCCTCGGCTCGGGGCAGAGCCGACCGCAGCCGGAGGCTCGCGGGTGGTACGAACTCCTCGACGAGCTGCGCCGGATCCACCGCGCGCTGGGTGCAGAGGCCCCGTACATCCTCGTCGGAAACGGGTTGGGCGGGCTGTACGCCCAGGTGTACGCCGCCGACCGACCGCTGGACGTCGAAGGACTCGTCCTCGTGGAGCCGGCCCACGGAGATCTCCTTCGCCGCATGCGCCCCGGCATGCCCGAGGCGGAGTGGAGCGCGTGGGAAGAGAGGCGGCGGCGTCCCAACGCGGACGGCGTGGTGGAGCACCACATCGCGGCACGGACCGACCGGCTTCGCTCAGCCGGCATCCCGGTGACGGTGCTGACGGCGACACGCCGGCGAGACGGTGACGGGTGGGACGCCCGTTTTCTCAACGAGGCCGCCCGCCAGGTCCATCAGTCCATGGTTCGGGGCCTCAGCCTCGGGCGGCACATTCCCGCCGAGGGAAGCGGGCCGCTCATCCAGCGGGACGACCCCGACCGGGTGACCGAGGAGATCATGCGGGTGGTCGAGGCCGCGCGCCGACGGAGTCGCTAGGAGCGTCGACGGGCATCCGAGGCTGTGGCTTTACCCGGGTGGGTTTCGTCTCAACCTTACCGGTCCGTGGCGGGTCAGGCACGTGGACAACAGAACTCTCCGAAGGATCGTCCGACCATGATCAACTCCACCTTCTCGTTCCGGTACTCGGCGGTCATCGCCGCCCTCGCCTTCGCCCTGGTTTCGGCTTCGCCCGCCGAGGCCCAGGACCGGCGCCCCATGACCACCGACGACGTCCTCGACATGGTCGGGGTGGGCGGTGCCCTCATGTCGCCCGAGGGTAGCTGGGTCCTCTTCTCCCGGTCCGAGCTCGACTGGGACGAGAACGAGCGCAAGACGACCTGGTGGCGCGTCCCCTCCGACGGAAGTGCCGAGCCGTACCGGTACATCGGCGAGGAGGGTGGCAGCTCGTTCTCGTTCTCCCCCGACGGAACGTGGCTCTCCTTCACCCGTTCCGTGGACGACAAACGCCAACTCTTCGTCATGCGCACCGACGGTGGGGAGGCGGTACAGCTGAGCGAGCACACCACCTCGGTGGGCTCGTACCAGTGGATGGACAATGGGGCCGCCATCGTATTCATGGCCGAGGATTCCCTGCCGGACGCTGTGGAGGCGGAGCAGAAGAAGGGAACCGACGCCATCTTCGTCGACGAGGGCCCCAACGGACAGACGCGGGGGTCGTGGAACGACCTGTGGAGCATCGACGTCGAGTCCAAGGAGATCTCGCGCCTCACGGAGGGTGAGCACCGCATCGGCTCCTTCGACGTGTCACCGGACATGCGACGGATCGCATTTACCGCGCGCACCGAGAACCGACGCAACCAGAGCAATCTCTCGGAGATCCACCTCCTGGACGTCCCGTCGGGACAGATCCGTGTGCTGACGGCGAACCAGGCACCCGAGGGTCGCCTCACGTGGGCCCCCGACAGCCGGCGTCTCGCGTACGAAGCGCCCAGCGACGGGGAGTGGGAGCTTCGCCTCGACAAGATCTGGATCCTGGACGTGGATTCGGGCCAGAAGGCCATGGTGTCGTCGGCTTACGACGGCAACATCCGCTCCTTCGTCTGGACGCCCGACGGGTCGGCCATCCTGTTCAGCGGCCTTCAGGGCACGAACAACAACCTCTTCCGCCTCGACGTGGCGAGCGGTCAAGTGGAGCAGGTCACCGAGGCCTCGGGATCGCTGGCCCCGTCGTCGTTCTCCCGGGACAGGACCCGCATGGCGTACGTCTTCCAGGACTGGGACACACCACCGGATCTGTGGGCCGGCCCCACCAATGGAGGCGAGGGAGTCCAACTCACCGACGCCAACCCGTGGATCGCCGAGGAGATCGCCCTCGCCGAATCGCGCCTCATGAAGTGGGAGAGCAGCGACGGACTCGAGATCGAGGGCATCCTCACCCTCCCCGTGGCCGACGACAGCGACCCCGATCCTCTCCTCCTCCACATCCACGGAGGACCCGCCGGTGTCTTCACGAACACCTTCAATGGGCGGGCCCATGTCTGGGCGGGTCTGGGCTACGCCCAGCTCTCCCCCAACGTCCGCGGAAGCTCGGGATACACCGACGCGCTGCTGCAAGGCAACATCCAGGACATCGGTGGCGGCGACTACCAGGACCTCATGACCGGCGTCGACGCCGTCATCGAAGAAGGCATCGCCGATCCCGACCACCTGGCGCTCCGCGGGTGGAGCTACGGCGGGATCCTGGGCGGATGGACCATCACCCAGACCGATCGCTTCGATGCCGCGTCCGTGGGTGCCATGGTCTCCGACTGGACCTCTGAGTACGGGCCCGGATTCAACCACGACGTCTCGCTGTGGTACATCGGCGGAACCCCATGGGACAACCCCGACGAGTGGCGGTACCGCTCACCGCTGACCCACGTGGCCAACGTCACGACCCCGACCATCATCTTCCACGGGATGAACGACCGGACGGACACCGAGCCGCAGAGCATGATGTTCTTCCAGGCGCTGAAGGATCAGGACAAGACGGTCCGGTATCTCCGTTTCCCGCGCGAGCCCCACGGGTTCCGTGAGCCCCGGCATCAGCGGATCCGCGACATCGAGGAGATCCGGTGGATCCAGAAGTACGCGAGAGACATCGAGTGGGAGCCCTGGGAGCGTCCGAAGAAGAAGGACGAACCGAAGGTGGTGTCCTGATGGCCGCCACCGAGTCCGCCACCCTCGGGGGTGGCTGCTTCTGGTGCCTCGAAGCGGTCTACGAGATGGTCGAAGGCGTGTCCCGGGTGAAGTCGGGATACACCGGAGGGCACATCCAGAATCCGACGTATCAGCAGGTGTGCACTGGACAGACGGGTCATGCCGAGGTCGTGCAGGTCGACTTCGATCCTGACGCCGTCACCTACGCGGAGATCCTCGAGATCTTCTTCGGCATCCACGACCCCACCACGCTGAACCGACAGGGCAACGACGTCGGGACCCAGTACCGTTCGGCCATCTTCACCCACTCGGACGAGCAGGCGGCGACAGCCCGCACGGTCCTCGCCGACGTCGACGCGAACGGTCCCTGGGACGACCCCATCGTCACCACCGTCGAGCCGTTGGGTGTGTTCTATCCGGCGGAGGACTACCACGACGCCTACTTCCAGCGAAACGGCACCCAGCCCTACTGCCAGGTCGTCGTCGCGCCGAAGGTAGCGAAGTTCAGAAAGCAGTTTTCGCACAAGCTTACGACGCCGGGCTGACCGGACGACGGAGGGTTGGCCCGCGGCTTGCGGGTAGCACGTGCGGTATTGGAACCGAATGGGTGGGACGGGATAGAACCGCCCTCGTACCTTTTTGCACAACCGGAGCACAAGCACATGCCGAGACCCGACGACAAGATCGTCGTGAAGTGGCGGGAACTGGCCGAAGACGGGTATCTGTACGCGGAAATCGCGCGGATGTACCCGGACTTTTCGGTGGACCAGGTCCGCCACTATTGCCTGGGCCACACCGGCCGCAACATCCCGGGCCCCATCCAGCGTGTCGACCGCTGGTACGGATCGAACGTCTGGCTTCGCGGAGAGAACTCGCCTCACAGCGAGCTCTCCAAGGAGCAGGCCATCAAGGTCCTCGATGATTGGGACGAGAAGGCCGATCGCTGGAAGCAGTCCGGCGCCGAATGGGCGCGGAAGCTGGGCGTTTCGCCCAGCACCATCTACATGCTGCGGCGGGGCGAGACGTGGAAGCACCTGGACCATCCGAACCAGGGCCGTAAGCCCAAGAAGAGCAAGGCCAAGAAGGGCTGAGGCCGTCAGGGTCGCTCGTCGACCCGGCCTTCCATTGCATCGGCGGCCTCGGCCGCGTCATCCGGCTCCCGAAGTTCGGGGGCCGGCATGCGTTCCGGGGGCGGCGCCAGGGGAAGGGCGCCGTCCAGCAACCGCTCCGTAAAATCCAACCGGGCGTCCATGTTTCGCAGGTGCTTGTGGAGCTCGGCCACCTCCTGACGGAGGATGTCGCGCTCCGCATCGAGGACACGGCGGGGCGGCTCCGACCCGGATCCCACGCCCTTGAGAATCCACTGGGCGAGTAGGGTACCCGCCGACCCGATAGCGCCGCCGCTGACGAACGCGGCGGCGATGACGATCAAGACTTCGGGTCCCATATCCGATCATCCTCTCCGGGAGCCGCACGCTCCCGGTGTGCGCACCCGGACACGGACGGAAGTCGCCGCCCGAAAGTTTCTGCGACCCCGCCGCGCCGCCGGGGGTCGAGCCGGGGCCTCGCGCGCTGCGTCCGCGCTCAGTAGCCGGTCCCGCCGCTGCGAATGGCGTCCAACTGCGCTTCAGCCGCGGTCGCGATTGCGGTGCGTCCACCTGCCCGGGCGGCTAACGCCAGACCTCGCAAGGACGTCGTGCGTTGCGGGGTGAAGTCCAGGGCCTTCTGGAAGGCCGACACGGCCATGTCGTGGCGCCCGAGTTCGAGGGCGACCTCGCCCAGCATCTCGTGCGGAGGCTTGAGGCTCGCCGGTGGTCCGAACTCGAAGGGCAGTCCCTCCTCGATCTCGGCCGCCTCACGCAGGAGGGTGACGGCTCGGTCCCCTTCGCCGTTCTTCATCGCCACCAGAGCCTCCAGTTCCTTCTGCATGATGACGCCCCGGGGATGTTCGTTGGCCAACTCGGAAGCCCGGAGCCGATCCATGGCGGCGTCCGCCGTCGCCCGATCGTCGCGCATGAGCGCGGCATACGCATCCACGAAGTCGTATCCCGGACGATCCACGTCCGCGGTGAAGCGGCGGGGGGCGTCCCAGTCCTGCGTGTCGAGGACCTGACGGGCGCGCATGTTCACGAAGTAGCCCACGTCCGAGTCCGTGACGTCATCCGACATGACGCGCTGGTGGCACTCCGCCATACCGCGCTCGGCGTCGGCGGCATCGCCGCGCATGAGCCAGCCGTAGTGCAGCCACGACGTGTAGTGACCGCAGACATTGACGGGGCGTCCCCGTGCTTCGAGCTGGGCATTCTGCACGTCGCGAGCGCGGATGTTGGCGGCGATGACGTCGTCCCACATCCCAAGGGCGACGAAGATGTGCGAGGTCATGTGCTGGGCGTGGGCGGCGCCGGGGGCGATCTCCGAGTACGCTCGCGCGGCCTCCAGGCCCAGCGGCGCATGGATGGGATCGTCGAAAGAGTGGATGAGGTAGTGGGCCGCTCCCGGGTGGTCCGGGTTCTTGTCGAACACCGGCTGGGCGGCGGCGGCCGCTCTCATGTACGTCGCAAAGTCCCGCTCTCCATCGGTGCTCCCGAGGATGGACAACGCGTAGAAGGCCCGGGCCTCCAGATCGTTGGGATAGGTGTTCACCATCCGGTACATCTCGGCCATGTAGGCACGATCCCGCTGCGTCTTGGTTCCCTCGCCGTACAGGGCGTGGAGCGCGCGGAGGTAGTCCTTCTCCCTGGGTGTGGGGGCCCGGGCGATGCGCTGGTCCGGTGACGGGGCGTAGCGATTCAAGACCCGGAGTGCGGCGTCCTTGTCCACCTCGCGCCAGAGGGGATGGTTGTACGACATCGCTTCACCCCAATACGCGAGGGCGAAGGTCGGGTCGATCTCCTGAGCCCGCCGGAAGGCCTCGGCGGCGTCCTCGAACTCGAAGGAGTGGAGGAGGAGCACGCCCTCGATGAAGGGCTTCTGCGCCTGTCGGCTTCCCGAGTTGGGGAAGGTGATGGTGCCCAATTGCCGTTCCTGTGCCGAGATCGTCCCAGGGGTCGCGGCGTCGGCCGCGAGCCCGACGAGGAGCGCGCCGACGAGGGAAGCGGGGAGTGTACGGGAGAGCTTCGACTTCATGACGGACCTCCTGACGGTGCGCAGAGACCCAACGGGTACCGATGGGGGTTCGACGCCGCAAGAGGACGATGGGGCCGCCCTTTCGGAGGGCGCGGGCGCGTGGGACTTTCCATTCGAAAGGCGGGCAGGCACGAAAAGGAGTCGTACGTGGAGTTGCATACCGGGACCAGCGGGTACAGCTACAAGGAGTGGAAGGGGAGCTTCTACCCTGAGGATCTTTCGAACACCGACATGCTCTCGTACTACGGCGAGCGACTCGGCGCGGTGGAGATCAACAACACCTTCTATCGGCTGCCCAAGGCGTCGGTCCTGGAGAACTGGGCCGAGCAGGTGCCCGCCTCCTTTCTCTTCTCCATCAAGGCGTCTCGCAAGATCACCCACTTCGCCCGCCTGAAAGAGACGGCGGCCGACCCCACCGAGTATCTCCTTTCGACGGTGAAGACGCTGGGGCCGCGCCTGGGCGTCATCCTCTTCCAGCTCCCACCCAACTTCAAGAAGGACGTCGAGAGGCTCTCGGCCTTCCTCGATACTCTCGGAGAAGGAACGCCGGCGGCCTTCGAGTTCCGGCACGACAGCTGGAAGGACGACGACGTTCACGCCTTGCTGCGGGAGCGCGGTGTGGCCCTCGTCTGCGCGGATACCGAGGACTCGGACGGAGACGAGCCCGTCGTCGAAACGGCCGGCTGGGGCTACCTGCGACTCCGACGACCCGACTACTCCGACGACGATCTGGCCCGTTGGGCGGACCACCTTCGCGGCACCGGCTGGAAGCGCGCCATGGTCTTCTTCAAGCACGAAGACGAGGGCGCCGGACCGCGGATGGCCATGCGCTTCAAGGAGGTCTTCGATGGGTAGGGCCATGGGGCCACCCCGATGCCGACCCGACGGTCAATCCGTGAGCCGACGCCAGCCTTCTGCGTAGACGGCCGGGAAGCGTCGCAGGTAGCCCGGATACTCCTCCCCAGCTTCGGTCACGACGGTCCGCTCCAGCGTGACCACGTAGACAGGATCGGTGGTCTCGGCCACGACCTCTCCAGTGGGGGCGATGGCGAGCGAAGGTCCGCCGATGGACGCCCCGTTCTCCGACCGCGGGCGGTTCACCGAGACAAGGTAGGCGCCGCTCATGACGGCGTTGGCGCGGAGCACCATCCGCCACCGCTCGTACGTCTCCGGCGGGGTCGCCCGTGGGGCGAGGACGACCTCGCACCCCTGTGCGGCGAGGAGCTGGAAGCCCTGGGGGCGGTTCACGTCGGAGCAGATCTGGAGGCCGACGCGGAGCGGCAGATCCTCCACCACCGTGGGAGCGGCCTGGCCGGCGACGTAGTGACTCGTCTCCCAGTACCCCTCTTCCTCGGGGAGGTGGATCTTCCGGTAGCGAGCGACACACGTCCCCGACGCGCTGTACAGGAGGGCCGTGTTGTGGCGGTCGCCGGTCTGCGCATCGACGACGATGGCGCCGCCCAGCAAGGCCAAACCGGCCTGGGCCGCCGCCTCTGCCATGATCGTCTGGCGGGGGCCGTCCAGAGGCTCTGCGTCCTCGTCCCGGGGTGTCCGGGTGGCCGGCGCCCAGTCGTTGAGAGGGAGCTCGGGCAGTACGGCCAGGTCGGCGCCCCGGTCCCTGGCTTCCCTGAGGTGCTCCCCCAGCGCCTCGCCGCCCGGATCGTCGTGGAAGACCTCCGTGACGAGGGCGACGGCGAGGGTGCTGTCCGCTTCCCTGGTGTAGATCACCCGAAGGAGATCCCCTGGGCCAGGGGCAGGTCCGTGCTCCAGTTGACGGTGTTGGTCTGCCTGCGCATGTACGCCTTCCACGCGTCCGACCCCGACTCGCGGCCGCCGCCGGTCTCCTTCTCGCCACCGAACGCACCGCCGATCTCGGCCCCCGAGGTGCCGATGTTCACGTTGGCGATCCCACAGTCGCTTCCCCGATGGGAGAGGAAGTACTCCGCCTCGCGGAAGTTGTCCGTGAAGATGGAGGACGAGAGGCCCTGGGGAACGCGGTTGTGCATCGCGATGGCTTCGTCGAGCTCCGCGATGGCCTCGGCAGGCGACGCGTCGGCGCTCCCGTACTCTAGGATGTAGAGGATCGGCGCGAAGGTCTCGTGCTGGACGATGTCGAACTCGTTCTTCGCGGCGGCGATGCACGGCGTGACGTAGAGACCGCCGGGATGGTCGTCGCCTTCGAGGACGTCACCGCCGTAGAGGATCTCGCCACCGTTCTCCACCACCCGCTTCTTCGCGGCCATCATGGCGTCGACGGCGTCCTGGTTCAGGAGGGGACCCATGAGGGTGTCGTCGTCCAGGGGATTGCCGATGCGCACGCCTTCGTAGGCGGTGATGAGCCGACGTACCAGTTCGTCGCGAACGGAGGCGTGGGCGATGATGCGACGGGTGCTGGTGCAGCGCTGGCCGGCGGTGCCCACCGAGCCGAAGACGATGCCCGGCAGAGCGAGATCGAGGTTGGCGTGGGGCGTGACGATGATGGCGTTGTTGCCGCCGAGCTCCAGAATGGCCCGGGCGAGTCGCTTGCCCACCACTTCGCCGACGCGCCGACCCATGCGGCACGAGCCCGTGGCGGAGATGAGAGGCAGGCGAGGGTCGTTGATGAGGCGCTCCCCGATGGTCATGCCCTGACCCGTCACCAGGGAGAAGATGGCCGGATCGACGTCGTTCTCCCGGCAGACCTCCTCGGCGATCTTCGTCACGGCCACCGCCGTGAGGGGCGTCCGCTCGGAGGGTTTCCACACGGTGGCGTCGCCACAGACGGCGGCGAGTGCCGAATTCCAGCTCCACACGGCGACGGGGAAGTTGAAGGCGCTGATGACGCCGATGGCGCCCAGCGGATGCCACTGCTCCCGCATGTGGTGGTCGGGCCGCTCGCTGGCCAGCGTGAGTCCATACAGCTGGCGGGACAGACCCACGGCGAAGTCGCAGATGTCGATCATCTCCTGGACCTCGCCTTCGCCCTCCGCCCGGATCTTGCCCATCTCCAGCGTCACCAGTGCGCCCAGCTCGGCCTTCTTCTCACGCAGCTTGTTGCCGAGCTGGCGGACGACCTCACCGCGTTTCGGTGCGGGGACGGTACGCCACTGCAGGAAGGCCCGGTGGGCCTTGTCCACGATGGCGTCGTACTCGTCCTCGGTGACCTCCCGGACACTGGCGAGTCGGCTTCCGTCGATGGGCGTGTGGACGTCGATGGTGGGGCCGGAGCCCACCCAGTCCCCGGCGAATCCACCGGGGTTGTCGTCTTCGATGCCGAGGGAGCGGAGGATCTGATCGGTGGACATGGCCATGGCGGTATTCGGTTGTGTGGCGTCGCGCGATGGTGCGCAGAGCCCTCTAGTCTCTATGGGAAGGGCGGGGAATGGAAGGTGGCGTCCGGTCAGCCGAGGAGGTCCCGGATGACGGCCGCCCGGTGACGGAAGATCCGTCCCAGCTGTCGCGCCACAACGGGCAGCGCGACCTCGCCCACGGGCCAGAGGGGGAGGCGGTACCGCACCTCGTCGGTCATCACGGTGGCGTCACCGTCGGCGGCGAAGTCGTGGCGGTGGATCCAGGTGTGGTAGGGGCCCTTCAGCTGGCTGTCGGTGAACGTCACCGGAGGCTCCCATGCGGTGATCTCCGTCCGCCAGCCGAACCCCACGCCCCACAGGCCCAGACGGTACTCGATGAGCGTGCCCTTCCTCATCTCGACGGGCCCCGGCGTGACGATTCGGAACCGGAGCTCCGGGGGCGTGATGCGTTCCAGATTCCCGGCGTCGGCGAAGAAGGGGAAGACCTCCTCCCTCGGTGCCTCGATACGGGTCACGGCCCGGAGGACGTGGATGCCACCCGGTTCGCGGGCGGCGCGCGGGTCGACGCGAGGGTCCGAGTCGGCCTCGCTCAACGTCCGCGTGCGCCCTGAGCGTGATCGCCGTGGTCGCTCAGTTGGGCGGCGAACCACGCGTGAATGGCCGCGATGATGTCCTCGTCCGACGATTCGTAGCGGATCTCGCCTCCGCGCGGAACGTCCTGGTACGTCACGCTCAAGCGCTCGGCCCCCATGACGAGTGTGTGCATGCCGGGCATCTCGTCTCCGTGGATCATGGCGGGATCGTGGAAGTCGCCTCGCGCGAAGCGCGCTGCCTCGTCCTTCAGGTGCGCGCGTATGAGCTCGATCTGATCCGCATCGTCGTCGTCGGACCGCACGGTCTGGATGCCGCCGTCCCCGGTGGTGGCGAAGACGTGGGTGCTGCGGTCGAGGTCGAAGGGCATGACCTCGGCCCCCCGGGCTGCGACCTCGGAGTGGCGGGCCTCGTCCGAGTCGGCGTCCCCGGTGCACGCGGCGATGGAGAGGAGCAGGACGGCCAGGCTATAGATCGGTTTCATGGATCGCATCGATGAGGGTTTCGAGGGCGGCCAGCACGGTCTTCCGCTCCGACTCCGGTACGTTGGCCAGAACGTCGGCCATCCGCGCACCCCTCGCGTGAGCGAGGTCCTCGGCGGCGGTGACGCCCTTGGCCGACAAGGACAGCTGGTAGGCTCGGCCGTCGTGAGGGCAGGGGCGTCGCTCGACCCAGCCGCGGCGACGGAGGTGGGAGACGAGTCGGCTGACCGTGCTCTTCCGCAGACTCAACCGCTCGGCGAGTTCCTGCTGCGTCAACTGCGAGGAGCGGCTCAGTTCGAGGAGGGCGTGGGCTTCTGCGATGGGCACCGAGCGCCCGCAGGGAGTTTCCCCGGGACGATGCCATCCGAATGCCCGCGTGAGCATCACCATCCACTCCTGGAAGAGCAGGTCGTCCCCGTCCAATGGTTGTGTCATCGAACTAAATTGGTTCGATGTTCGAACCAATGCAAGGGAGGGTGGACCCGCGATGGTCGTCGGCTGCCCAGGCTACGCCTGCTTCAACCGATCGATGTAGTCCCGCAGGCACGCCACCGAACGGTCGAAGGGCTCGATGCTCTGGAGCGCCCTCGCCTGGACGATGCCGCCTTCGATGACGGTGAGGCACAGGGCCGCCAACTCCTCGGCCGTCGGACCGTTGCCCTCCACGGAGTCGACGATGTCGCGAGCGCACGACCCCATGGCCGCGTTCAGGTCGTCGAAGATCTTCGAGACCTTGGCTCTCACGTCCGCGAGCTCAGGCCCCAACTCGAGAGCGAGGCCCCCCACCGGGCACCCCAACGAAAAGCGGGTCTCGACGAGGAAGGAGCGGTACGTGCCGATGACCCCGAAGATCCGCTCGACGGGATCGTTGGTTCGTCCAAAGACCGGCTCGATGAGCCACGCCCCGAGTTGGCCGTCGTAGTGGTCCACCACTGCGTCGAGAATCGCTTCCTTGGTCTTGAAGAAGTAGTAGATGCTGCCCGGCATGGCTCCCGAGCGTTCGGCGATCTCCGCCAGGGTGGTCGACTCGAAGCCCTGCTCCCAGAAGAGCTGGCGTGCGGTGTCGACGATACGCTCGCGTGTGTCGGTGGCCATGGAAGAACGGTCTCGCGTCGCCCGGAGATTTGACTTGGTTGGTTGACCAACTAATATTGCACCCCGAGCCAATGTGCTCAACCCCCTCAACTAGGAGCGAACCATCATGGGTGGAATCAACATGCCGCGCGTGGTCCTGGGAGGACTCGTCGCGGGCCTGGGCATCAACGTCGGTGAGACGCTACTCAACGGCTACCTGATCATGCCTCAGTACGCCGAGCGGATGACGGCGTACGGTGTGCCCGAGTCGCCCTACTCGGTTCCCATCTTCGCCGTCTACGGCTTCCTCCTGGGCATCGTTGCCGTCTGGCTGTACGCGGCCATCCGGCCTCGGTTCGGCCCCGGACCGAAGACCGCCGCCATGGCCGGGCTGGCCGTCTGGTTCATCTACTCGGGGTCTTTCGCCGACTTCCATCTCGCCATCCCGCTCTTCTCCACGACGGTGCCCCTGGCAAACCTCGGCTGGGGCCTGGTGGAGCTGCCGCTCATGACGATGCTGGGTGCCTCGCTGTACAGGGAAGAGGGCATGCCGGCTCCGGCCGCCGCCTGACGGTCACCTCCGGGAGCTTGACGCGAGCCCCGTTACTAACTTTGTTAGATCGTGGTTCTAACATTGTTAGTTCTCCTCTGCGGGAGGGAGTGACGTGGGCAAGCACGGATTGGGCGAGCTCGAGCATCAGACGATGCTCGCGCTCCTGCGACTGAAGGACGAAGCGTACACGGCGCCCATCGCCGAGGAGCTGGAGGCCCGGACGGGCCGACGCACCACCACGGCGGCCGTGTACATCGTTCTCCGGCGCCTGGAGGACAAAGGGTTGGTGGAGTCGGTCCTGCAGGATCCCGGAGAGGCGGGCGGCCGTGATCGGCGGTACTTCCAGGTGACGGAGCTGGGAGTCGACCAGCTTCGCCAGGCGCTCCAGGCCTACACGTCTCTGTGGGAAGGGCTGGACACGGTGCTGGCCAAGGGCTGATGGACGGCCCGCATCGCCCGCCCGCTCGGTGGCGGTGGCTCCTTCGTCGCGTCCTGCCCGCCCGCGACCGCGATGTCCTGTGCCAGGAGCTCGAGCAGAGGTTCGGGCGCGTAGCCAACGAGAGGGGCCTCGCCTCTGCTCGTCGGTGGTACAGAGAGGAAGTGATGGCGTTCATGATGCTCGGACCTCGCCGAGGAGTCCGGGCGGTCTCGACTGACTGGAGGGGGTGGGGCGTGGAAGCGATGCGTGGAGTTCGGATGGTGGTGAGGGGGCTCGTGCGGACCCCCGGGTTCACCGTGCTGGCCACCCTCACGTTTACGCTGGGCATCGGGGCCAGCGCCGTCATCTTCGCCATTGCCGATCGAGCGCTGCTGCGGCCGCTGCCGTACCCTGACGCCGATCGGCTGGTCTCCGTCCTCGACGGGTGGGGCACGTCGCTGGGATCGCTGGAGATCCTCCAACGCGAGATGACCACCGTGGAAGCCATCGGTGGCGCCTGGGATGCGGTGGGCTCGACGCTCCAGCCCGACGTGGGGCCGGCCCGTCGCGTGTCGGTGGCGCATACCTCGCCCGAGTACTTGTCGGCGCTCGGGGTGCAGCCCCTCGTGGGTCGGCTCTTTAGGGCAGAAGAGGCGGAGCCCGGCCGCGGTCAGGTCGCCCTTCTCTCGGCCGATTTCTTCACCAGCGAGTTCGGAGCCGACCGCGGAGCCCTCGGCAGCACGCTCACGCTGGAGGGGGAGCGCTTCGAGGTCGTGGGGGTTCTGCCGCCCGGATTCGACCTTCCATCGGACCGGAACGACCTTTGGATTCCCGCGACCATGGACGGATCCGATGCGAACGTGGGCATGCACTGGGGTCTTGGCGCCTACTCGATGATTGCGAGGATGCGGCCGAACGCGACTCCTGAGGAGGTAAAGGCGGAAACGGTGTCGCTCGCCGAGATGACCCGGCTGGCCAACCCGTTGTGGACGCCTCCGGCCGGGTTCTGGGACGACGGTGTCGTCAGCCGGCTCGTCGAGGTGCGCGGACAGGAGGCGCGAACGTCCCTCCTACTCCTCCTGGGCGCCGTGGGGGTCGTCCTCCTCGTGGTCTGCGCCAACGTCGCGAACCTTCTGCTTTCGCGAGGCCTGGCCCGTCGTCGCGACCTCGCGGTCCGCAAGGCGCTGGGTGCCGGAGGCGGCCGCCTCGCCGTTAGGCAGCTCGCCGAGATCGGAGCCATCGGGCTGGCGGGCTCGCTCTTCGGCCTCGCCTTCGCGGTGGGCGGTCTCGAACTGCTCCGCCCGCTTCTGCCCGTCGAGGTGCCCGGGGCGACTCGGGTTGGAATCGACCTCCGAGTGGTAGGATTCACAGCCGCCGTGGCGCTCGTGGTCTCCGCGCTTGCGGGGCTCGTGCCCGCGCTGCGGGCGAGCCGAGAAGCGCCTGGAGTGCTCCTCCGCGAGTCCGACCGCTCCCGTTCCGTGAGTCGGGCGAGCCGGGGTACGACGCGACTCCTCGTGGGAGCTCAGATGGCTGCCGCGGTGACGCTGGTCGCGGGAGCCGGACTCTTGGGACGCAGCCTGTTCCACATGACCCGCGTGGACCCGGGCTTCGATGTCGAGCACCGGGTGACGGCCCGACTCGACCTACCACCGGGGCTGCCGTCGAGCCGGGAAGCCAGGGCTACTCGGTTCGCGGAGATCGAGGCGGTCCTGGCGTCCGAACCGGCCCTGTCCAGTGTGGCGCTCGCCAGCTCCGTGCCCTTCGACTCGGAGTCCGAGAGCATGGCGGTCTTCATTCCCGGGGTCACGGACGACCCCAACAACCTTCCGGTCGTCCAGCAGCGCAGAGTCAGCGCGGCGTTCTTCGATGTCATGGGCATCCCGCTGCGTGGAGGCCGGACGTTCGACGAGCGGGACCGCGTCGATGCTCCGTCGGTGGCCATCGTCGACGAGACGTTTGCGGCCCGTTTCTTCCCGGGTGAGGATCCCATTGGACGAATGGTCCGGTATCCGTGGCGCGGTGCGCCGGATATCGAGATCATCGGCGTGGTGGGCGCCACGGCCGATGTCGACCTGTCCAGGCCGCCTGAGCCCACCGTGTGGTTTCCACTTTCACAGATGGCGGGCGGCACGGTGGGGAACGTCGTGGCGGTGGCCCGATCGGCCGGCGAGGATTCCGAAGCGCTCGCTGCCCTTCAGCGTCGGAGTCGGGCGTTCGATGATCGGATGCCTGTGAGCGAACTGGCTACCTATCCTGAGTTGCTCCGCGACTCGCTCGCTGGACCGAGGCTCCTGTCTCTCCTCCTGGTCCTGTTCGCAGGCAGCACGCTGGCCCTCGCCTGCGTGGGCGTGTACGGGGTCGCGGCGCTCGCGGCACGTCAAAGGGTTCGGGAGATCGGCGTCCGGATGACCCTCGGGGCAGAGCCCTCGGAGATTCGGGGCGGGTTTCTCCGCGAAGGGCTCCTTCTCGCGCTTCCGGGTGGAATCGTGGGCCTCGTCGTCGCCGCCCTGAGCGGCCGAGTCCTGTCGGGCTTTCTCTTCGGCGTGTCGCCCGTCGACCCAGCGATCTTCTTGGGAACGTCGCTACTGCTCGTCTGCGTTGCCCTTGCTGCGGTGTATCTACCGGCGCGCCGCGCTACCCAGGTGGATCCGGCAACCGTGTTGCGCGCAGAGTGACGAAGCAGGAAGTCTGGCGATCGTGGGGGCGAGCGACCAGACGCTACGCCCGGTTTGCCTTGTCCCGCCAGAACGCTCGGCGATCCGAAGCGCTGGTGTCCACCTCGGGGATCACCGCACGGACCACGCGCACGTTGCCTCGGCCGAAGAGCTTCTGGAGTCCGTCCATGGTTTCGGCGTCGGGGGTCGCTTTCAGACTCCGGGACTGGAGCTTGGGCGCCGGCTCCCCGTTGTCCTGGCCGAGCTGCAACCACACGGGTGATGCACCGGGGTGCTCCGTGAGCACTTCCTTCGCCTTTTCGAAGGCGGTGACGGGCACGTCGGAGTCCAGCTCGAGCTCGATCTGGATGGCGAGTTCGCCGGTCTCGGCGACGTCCTGGAGGAGGCGGGCGGCGTCGAGGAAGACCGGCGGGTCCTCTTCGTCGCGTTCCCGGCCGCTCACCTTCCCCGTGACCAGGACGACGGCGTCCTGCTCGAGGACCTCCTTGTAGCTCTGCCACGTTTCGCGGAAGGCGAGGACGGTGGCCGTCCCGTGGAAGTCCTCCACCGTGATCTTGCCCCACTCCGAGTTGTCCCTGCGGGAGATCTGGCGGGCCACGGACGTCACGACGCACGGGAGATCGACGGACTGACCGGGTCGCTCGGACAAGGTCTGGGACGACACCGGCTCGAAGGCGCGCACCACCTCACGGTACCGGTCCAAGGGATGACCGGAGATGAAGAAGCCGAGGGCGGCCTTCTCCCGGGCCAGCCGGTCGTGCTCCTCCCACTCGGGCAGGTTGGGCAGCGAGGGAGCCGAACGGGGAAGCGCCGAGGCGTCGCCGAACAGCGAACCCTGGCCTGCCTCGATCTCGGCCTGCCGGGCTTGGACCTCGCCGTAGGCGGTATCCAGGCCGGCGAGGAGCTGGGCGCGATGGCCGAAGTCGTCCAGGGCGCCGGCCGCGATGAGCGCTTCGCAGGCCCGCTTGTTCAGCGCCCGGATGTCGATGCGCTCGAGGAAGTCGAACAGCGACGTGAAGCGTCCGTTCTCCCGGGCGGCCAGCACCGACTGGACCGCCGAGTGACCGACGCCCTTCACGGCGCCGAGGCCGAAGCGGATTCGGCCCTTCTCGGTGACCGTGAACTTCCACCCCGACTCGTTGACGTCCGGGGGCAGTACCTCCAGCGAGTCCTCGAGCTTCGGCAGGTAGCGCGGCAGGTCGCGGCATGCCGAGATGTACTTCACCACGCTGTCGGTGTTGTCCAGAACCGAAGACAGCAACGCCGCCATGAACTCGGCGGGATAGTGGGCCTTGAGCCAGGCCGTGTGGTACGAGATGAGGGAGTAGGCCGCGCTGTGGCTCAGGTTGAACCCGTACCGACCGAACGTCTCGATCTGCTCGGCGAGATCCTCGGCGATGGCGCGGTCCACGCCGCGCTCCACCGACCGCTCGACGAATTTTCCGAGCTCTTTCTTGATGAGCTCGGCGATCTTCTTGCCCACCGCCTTCCGGAGCACGTCGGCCT
>CALJKZ010000080.1 GCA_937983085.1 uncultured Gemmatimonadales bacterium | reverse complement strand
TGGATGGGCGCGTGGATCGCCTTCGTGGCGACGGCCATCATGTTCTACTACAGCGTCGTCATGGGGTGGACCATCCGCTTCTTCGTGGGGACGCTCACGGGTGAGGTTCCAGGGGCCACGCCCGGAGCCTTCTGGGAGTCCTTCAACTCGACGCCCATGGCGCTCGTCACGCACGCCGTGGCCATGGGGATGGCCCTCTTCGTCGTGTCCAAGGGCGTGCGGGGCATCGAGTCGGCGGCGAAGGTCCTCATCCCGAGCCTGGTGGTCCTCGTCGTCGTCCTGGCGATCCGGGCTCTCACCTTGCCCGGAGCGTCCGAGGGACTCGCCTTCCTCTTCACCCCCAACCTCTCCGAGCTGGCGAACTGGGAGATCTGGATCCAGGCGCTCACACAGAACGCCTGGGATACCGGGGCGGGGTGGGGCCTGGTTCTCACCTACGCCATCTACATGCGCGCCAACGAGGACACGGCGCTCAACGCCTTCGTCATCGGGTTCGGCAACAACTCCATGTCGCTCCTCGCGGGCATCATGGTGCTCTGCACCGTCTTCTCGGTCATGCCCGACGCCTACTCGGAGATTGTCGGGGCGGGCAACGAGGGGCTGACCTTCATCTGGGTACCGCAGCTCTTCCAACTGATTCCCGGCGGTCGGTTCTTCCAGGCCCTCTTCTTCCTGGCGTTGGTCTTCGCGGCGTGGACCAGTCTCATCGCCATGATCGAGATGGCGAGCCGGATCCTCATGGACATGGGTCTGGAGCGGAGCAAGGCCATCAAGATCGTGGGTGGGGCCGGCCTGCTCTTCGGAATCCCCAGCGCGCTCAAGCTCGAGTTCTTCCAGAACCAGGACTGGGTCTGGGGCGTCGCCCTCATGGTCTCGGGCTTCTTCTTCGCCTTCGCCGTGCTCAAGTACGGCGTCACGAAGTGGAGGGAGACCTTCATCAACCAGGAAGGCTCGGACATCCGCATCGGCGCCTGGTGGGATTGGGCCATCCGGTTGGTGGCGCTGGAGGCGGTGATCCTCGCCGTCTGGATGCTCATGGGCGCACAGGGCGACGACTTCCGGGAGACGTGGACGCTGTTCAGCCCGTACAACGTCGGGTCGGTGGTCATCCAGTTCGTCATCCTCCTCGTTGTGCTCCTCCTTCTCAACAAGCGGCTGGCGGCCAGCGTCGAGGGCCGCTCGGCCGGCGCCGGGGGAGAGTAGGGGCAGCCCCCGTCACGGGTCCTGAACGTGCTCTTCGCCGAGTTCGAGGCACTGGCACGGGAGCTCTACGCCGAGATCCCCGAGGTCTACCTCGAGGGCATCGACGGATTGACGGTGCGCCGGGAGGCTCCCGAGCACCCCGATCACCCCGGCGTCTACACGCTCGGGGAGTGTCTCACGGAAGAGCACATCTCCGACTACGGCTCTTCGGACACGACCCGGTCGGTCATCGCACTCTACTGGGGGTCGTTCCAGGCGCTGTCCGAGAAGAGCGACACCTTCGACTGGGAGGAGGAGACGTGGGAGACGCTCACCCACGAACTTCGCCACCACCTGGAGAGTCTGGCCGGCGACGCCGCCTTGGAGGGCGTCGACTATGCCGCCGATCAATCGTTCAAGCGCTTCGACGGCGAGTCCTTCGACCCGTGGTACTACCAGTCCGGCGACGAGGTGGCACCGGGCGTCTATCAGGTGGAGAAGGCGTGGTTCATCGAAGTCGTGCTCACCGCCGACGAGCTGGCGGCGCGTGACGACATCGACTTCGAGTGGCGGGGTGGCCGATATCGCATCCCGGCTCCCGCCGAGCGCGCCGACGTGCACTTCGTGTACCTCGAGGGCCTCGGCGCCGAGGACGAGGCGGTGGAACTCGTGATCGTCCGGCGACAAGGGTGGTGGGAAAGCCTGAAGGGCGTGTTCATGGCCGCCGATCCCCTGATCGGCGAGTGGGAGGTCGAGCCGGAACCGCTCCCTCCGTCGGGGTAGGCCACCCCATGTCCCTCCACGATGTTTATGCACGGACCACTCCCTTCGAACTCGCCTTTCCGGGTGACGCCGAGGTCACGGCGCTGGCGAGCGCCGTGGCGGAGGAGGCGGGGGCACGAGGCGTGGATGCCCGTGCGCTGATCGATTTCCTGACCCTCGGCTCGGTGGAAGCCTTCATCCGGAGCACGGCCGGGGGTGAGACGGATCCCGGCACGCTGCATCGCTTCGGGCCCGTGGTCTACCACGCGCTCCGCTTCGAAGAGGCGGGGCGACATCTGCACCTCCTCACCACACACGCCGCCCGGTACCTGGTGGAAGGCGCTCCGGATGGTGACCCCGGACCACCCGCGGAGGCAGGGTACATCCAGCTTCCGCAACACCTCTTCTGGACCCGGGCGGCGGCGGACGCCCCCGAGTCCATCGACGGCGTCTTCTGGAGCGTGGCCCCGGGCGGCCGCCTTCACGTGCTCCTTGTGACGGGCCTTCGTCCCGATCGACCAGGCGTCGGCGTCGTGCCGCTTCCCGAGGCTCCGGTGGACGACGCCGCATCGTGGCTCGATCTGGACGCCCGCGAGGAGGGCCCCGACTACTCCACCGACCTGCCGGGAGCCGACATCGACGGCCTTTGCGAGATTCGGTCCCCGGGGGAGGTCTACAAGCTCCTGGCCCGTTTCTTCGCCCACGTGAGCGGAAACCCCGAAGCCGTGGAAGAGGGGAGTCCGACCTCGCCCCCGGTCGATTCTTCGCCGAGACCGTCGCGTCTCGACTACGCCCGCGTCACCCTGGGAATGCCGTGAACCATGCCTCGTGAGTCCAAGAAGGCCCGCAGAGAGCGGGCGGAGACCATCTACGATCTCCTCCGTGCCGAGTACCCCGACGCTCATTGTGAGCTGGACTTCGAGACCCCGTTCCAGCTCGCCGTCGCCACCATTCTGTCGGCTCAAACCACCGACGTCCGGGTGAACGAAACGACGCCGGAACTCTTCCGGCGGTACCCCGACGCGGAGGCGCTCGCCCAGGCCCGACAGGAAGACGTGGAGGAAATCGTCCGCTCGACCGGCTTCTTCCGAAACAAGGCGAAGAACATCATCGGTTTCGCGCGCGGGGTCATGGCCGACCACGGGGGCGAGGTCCCGAAGGATCTCGATGCCCTGACTCGGCTGCCGGGAGTCGGTCGGAAGACCGCCAACGTGGTCCTGGGCAACGCCTTCGACATCAACGAGGGCGTGGTGGTGGACACCCATGTGAAGCGGCTCTCCAATCGCATGAGGCTGACCCGTGAAGACAACCCGGTGAAGGTGGAGCGCGATCTCGTCGAGCTCTTCCCGCGGGAGCAGTGGACCATGCTTGCCCACCTCCTCATCTGGCACGGCCGCAACGTCTGCGACGCACGGAAGCCCCTGTGCGAGGCATGTGTCGTGGCCCACCTTTGTCCCTCGTCCAACGCCTGAGGAAACCACGTCGCCATGCCCCAACGAGCCGATGCCGTCGCACTGCTGGAAGAGTGGGTGGAAAACGAGGGATTGAGGAAGCACATGTACTCCGTCGAGGCCGCCGTTCGTCACTACGCCCGTATGCGGGGGGAAGACGAGGACCTGTGGGGACTCGCGGGGCTCCTCCACGATCTGGACTGGGAAAAACACCCCGAGCAGCATCCCCTCACCGCCGTCGACCACTTGCGGGAGCTGGGCTACCCGGAAGAGGTGCTCCATGCCATACTGGCCCACCGCTCGGACTTCACGGGGGTGGAGCCCGAGACGGATCTCGACAAGGTGCTGGTGGCGTGCGACGAGCTTTCGGGGCTGGTCTTCGCGACGTGTCTCGTCCGGCCGACGGGCATCGACGACCTCAAGCCCAAGTCGGTGAAGAAGAAGCTGAAGGACAAGGCCTTCGCCGCCGGGGTCCATCGTGACGAGGTGGAGAAGGGGATCGAGCTTCTGGGCATCGACCGAACCGAGCACATCCAGAACGTCATCGACGGCATGAGGGTCGTTGCGGAGGACCTGGGGATTCGCGGTGAGGATGTGAGCCGCTGACGGCCTCCCGGAAACGAAGTCCTGGTCGGGGAACCCGGTTTTCAGGCATCGTGTAGGTCTGGAAGCCGATCACCCGCCAACGCTCGCCCCGGCACGAGCTTTGCACGCCACGACTCCCATGCGCCGCCTTTTTGCCACCGTCGTCCTGCTGTTCGCGTCGGCACCCCTCGTGGGCGCCGCCGGCCAGGACGTTGAGATGTTGGGGCGACGGTACGGTACGCCGGTCCCCGACGGGTATGAGCGGACGAAGCGGGCCGATCCGGCGGCCTTCGAGTTCCAGCGTGGACTCCACGGCGGGCGCGGTCTCGAGTTCAGGGCTTCGGACGGAGGACGGTCCGGGAGCGGTCCCGCCCTCAACCTCGGTCCGCGTGACCCGGTGCTGGGCACGTATCGAATCCCGGTGGTCCTGGGCCTGTATTCCAACTCCGGCGCGTCACCCCCGTACAGCCGATCGGAGATCGACGACGCTTACTTCGGCGGCGGTCCCGCCAGCATCACCGCGTACTACACCGAAGTCTCCAACAGCCGCGTGACGCTTCAGGGTGACGTGCTGGACTGGGTTCAGACGGCCCGCCCCGACACGGCGTACACGGTGGGCGAGAGCGGGCTGGTGAGCGGATCCCTGGGCGGGCAGGGAGCGGGCAACTTCGTCTACGAAGTCCTGGACCTGCAGGTCGGCGTGGACTGGGGCGCGTACGACAACGATGGGCCCGATGGTGAGCCCAACTCAGGCGATGACGACGGATTCGTCGACGTCCTGGCGGTCATGCATCCCACCCGCGGCGGCGAGTGCGGTGGCTCGGGGAGCGGGGACCGGATCTGGTCCCACAGGTGGTCGTTGTCCGCCGCGGTGGGCACGGTGTTCACCACCGACACCCCCCGCGCCGGCGGCGGCTTCATCCGGATCAACGACTACACCATCCAGCCGTCCATCTCCTGCTCGGGCGGGGCTCTCAACGAGATCGGTGTCTTCACCCACGAGTTGGGCCACGCCTTCGGGCTTCCCGACTTGTACGACACGTGCGACGGAGGAACGTCGTGCCCCGACGACGGCGCTCGCACCAGCGGTTCCGGCGTGTGGGACCTCATGGCGTCCGGTTCGTGGGGCTGCAACAATGCCTCGCCGGCCTCACCGTGCCACATGGGGGCGTGGACGAAGGCCGCGCTGGGGTGGGTCGACGTCGTGACCCTCGCCCCCGACACGGACCACGGCGTGCTGACCATCCCGCCGGTGGTAGGCTCGGGTGTGGTGTACCGCGTCGACGCGAACGACGGCTCCGGCGAGTACTTCCTCCTGGAGAACCGGCAACGCATGGGGTTCGATCAGAACCTCTACCGGGAGGGCCTGTTGGTCTGGCAGATCGATCCGGACTGGGTGGCCGGCCGGTGGCCCCCCAACCGGGTGAATGCCAACGCCCATCAAGGCGTCTGGCTGCGCCAGGCGGATGGCGACGACGATCTGGGGGCCGGCATCGGGCGTGGTGACGCCGGCGACCCGTTCCCTGGCTCAACCGGGAATACGGCCTTCCATACGGTGAGCCAGCCCGGTTCGTTGTCGTTCGGCGGAGGTGTCACGGGCGTGACGCTCTTCGACATCCAGGAGTCGGGCGACGACGTGACGCTGAGGGCGGCAACCCGCTTCGCCTCCATCACGGTATCGCCGCAAGGGACGTCGGGCACCGACGGCATCTTCACCGTGAACGGACAACAGACCGACCCCCCGGCCACGACGTTCTCGTCGGCCCCCTTCGTGACGCACACGGTGGAGGCCGTGGCTGGCGAGGCGGTGGCGCCAGGTGAGCGGCGACCCTTCGTCCGGTGGCTGGACGACCCCGCCGAGTCGCGAGTCCGAACGGTGACGACGCCGGTGGGTGATACCACCTTCACCGCCGAGTACGGGGGCACCGAGTACGAGTTGGCGCTCACCGTCACGGGAGGCGTGAACGCGGTGGAGCCGGCCACCTTCCAGAGCAATCCGATCTCTTCCGATCTGTGGTTCGGCGACGGCGCGTCGGTATCGCTGGAGGCCGTGCCGCTGACGGGCTTCTCGTTCCTCGGCTGGGGCGGAGCCCTAGCGGGCCAGGGCAACCCCGCCTCGTTCACCATGAACGGGCCCCTCGACGCTTCGGCCGACTTCGAGCTGATCTACCGGATCGTTGATGCGGACGTCGGGCTTCCGGCTGCGACCCGGGTGGAGGTACAACTCGAGGTCGAGGACGGTACCGCTCCCGTCACCTGGACGGTGACGGGTGGGGACCTCCCCATCGGACTCACTCTGTCGAGATCCGGCCTCATCGCAGGAGCTGCGCTGGAAATGGGGTCGTTCCCTGTCACCGTGGAGGCCGTCGACGCCAACGGCTTGCCGTCCACGGCGTTGTTGACGTTGGCCCTGGCGGCTCCGGTCCTCTCCATCGAGCAGCTGGCATCGCCCTTCCTCCTCAGCGGACCGGCCCTCACCGACGACCAGATCAACTTCCTGAACCTGCAGGGCAACGGCGTGGCGCCGTACGACATCGGCGACTTCCGCGAGTGGGTGCTCGCCGACCCGAGCCTGCCGTTCAGCGCCGACGTCGACGGTGTGCACCGCCGGACCATCGTCATCGGTGCCGCGCAAGCGGATGCCGCAGGGAGCCGACGATGAACCGCGCCGCCGTGGGTCTGGTTCTTGCGCTCGCTCTGACGATGGGCGCGTGTGACTCCGGCCCCAGCGGACCGGGAACGATCACCGCCTTCGCATCGGGACCGTCCGTCGGTGGCGTCGTCCTCGAGGTCCAGGGCGCGGGCATCCAGGGCTTCACCGCGCGAGGATCGACCCGTGTGTACTCGGCCGCCGTGGCAGGTCGTGAGGCGACGCACCGCGTGATCCTCATCACGCCCGATCCCGGCGAGATGGTGGTGGACATCGACGTCGACGACCTGGGGATGGAGGATCCCACCGTACGGGTGGTGTCGGCGGCCAACGGGTCGAATCAGGCCATTGCCACGTCCAACGTGACGGTACGCGTCGAGCGCTGAGGGTCGGCTTGCCCACCCCCCCGGCTTGCGCCACCTTACGCGGGCCGTTTTCTCACCAGGCGCGCGGCTCGACCCGCGCCTGCGATCGATGAAGCCGCGGCCCCGCCGAACACCGCCAACTTTGAACCGATCGGCCGCCGCGAGCCGGGGAGCCGCCCATGACCACAGCGACGTGGATCACGATGGTCCTGATCATGGGCTTCGTGTGGGGTGGCTTCTCCGTGGTGCTCTACACCGCCATCCGGAAGGAATCCGGAAAGGGTGGGGATGCCTAGCACCCGAGGCATCGCGATGAGGCCGCCGCCCCAGGGATCCCCGTGCCCCGACGCGACGACCTAGACACCATCCTCATCCTCGGCTCCGGACCGATCGTCATCGGTCAGGCCTGCGAGTTCGATTATTCCGGTACCCAGGCGGTGCGCGCCCTCAAGGAGGAGGGGTACCGCGTCGTCCTGGTGAACTCCAATCCGGCCACCATCATGACCGATCCGGATCTCGCGGATCGGACGTACATCGAGCCCATCACCGCCGAGTGGGTGGAGAAGGTCATCGAGCG
>CALJKZ010000079.1 GCA_937983085.1 uncultured Gemmatimonadales bacterium | reverse complement strand
GGGCAATGCTTCGATTCCCTGGGTGTATCCTCCGGTGATCCACCGGAAGGCCGCCGACTCCGGGTCGACCTTGCCATCCGCGAGCAAACGTGAGGGACGCGCGATCGGACCCAGCGGCGCGGCGGCGCACGAGGGGACCGTGTTGAGCGTGATCGGATCGCTGAAGGTCTGCCCACCGTCCTCGGAGGCAGCGAACTTGACTTGGAAGCAAACGCCGTCGGGGTCCGATCCGAAGTCGTTCCAGACCACGGCGACGGTTCCGTCCGGCCCCACGGCGATCGCGGGACTCACCTGATCGCCGGAGGTGCTCGGGCTCACAGCGGTCGGTTGGCGCCAGGTTGCCCCATCATCTCCGGAGGCGCTCACGCGGAGGCGGTACTCGTCGCCAACAAGCGTGCTCCAGACGAGATAGATCGCCCCTGCGCGAGGGCCGATCCCCATGTCCTGGGCGGCGCCGCCTACGCCGAGACCGAGCCGCGCCTTCACGGGATCGGGTTCCCCCCGAGTCGGCACCACGTCGATCTCGCCCACGTCGACCGACTCGCGGAACCCCCCCCTCCGGTCGGACGCTGTTACCGACACCCGACCATGCAACCTGTGCGTGATCACTCCGCTCGAGGGCAGGAGCCAGGCGATGTACGGTACCACCAAGCGACCGTCCGAGCGGACGAGGAGGCCCATGGGTGCCTGGAGCGCCCGTTCCGTCGGAAGTGGCATGACCATCCGGGGACTTCCGAAGCTTGCGCCGTCTCTGGACCAGGTCACGGCGAGATACTCCCGATCCGGCGCGATCGGTGCATCGAACACGTTCAGCCCGACGATCTTGCCGCTCGCCGCCAGATACGGAGCGTCCGGCCCGGTACCGGCTGCGAGAAACTGGCGATCGTAGGTGCCGCCGGGGAGATCGGGCGAGGCCGTCCAGGCGTGGCCGCCGTCGTCGGAGCGCCACAGGTGCATTCGGTCCTCGATGGTGGAAAACCACGCCACGCCGTCCGCGGTGAAGACGACGATCGGGTCGCCCCCTGGGAAGGTCTCATCCCCTTCCGTGTGAGTCCCCTCGGACCAGGTGCTCCCGCCGTCGGCCGTGGCGAAGACGTGTGCCCCGACGGTACCTACCGCGATCGCGGTTGCGATCATGCGATCGGAGTCCTGCGGATCAACGGCGAGCCATGATTCCAGATAGGCACCGCCCGGCGCCGGTTGGGCGATCTCGTTCACCGCCACGACTCGCCAGTCTGGAAGCGGGCCGTGGCGATCGCCAGCGGTGGTGGTCCACGCCGCCGCTGCGACGGTTGCTGTGACAATGACGAACGATGGAGAGAGTTGGGGCGCTGGCATGGATGCTCCTCGTATTCGATGGACACGGGGTGGTCGTCACGCTTCGCGCGGGCCCGTCTTCCCCGATGGCGTGCGGGGGTCTCTGCTCAAGGCTCGGACTCGGTCTCGGTGGGCCCGGAAAGCTGCTGCATGAGCGACCCGTGATCCGTGTGGCCACTGCGTGCTACGACGATTCCGTCGACGACGCTCTCCACGTGCTCTCCCCCGACGCGGATTCGCCGGAACGTGGGTGGCATCGCGCCCAGGTGACCGTCGTGGGTTCCGGTCATGGTCCACCGAACGCGATAGCCTTCCGGGACTGCGGTGATCTCGTCGATGCGGAACGTCAGGTCCGAGAAGGCGGCGCGCAGCCGTCGTGCTCCTTCGATGAGGCCCTGGCGGTCGGTGATGTCGCCGCTGGGCAGTATGTATCGCACTTCGGGCGAGACCAGCTGTTCGATCACCCCAGGGGCGAAGGCCGCCTCGTAGAGCGCCATCACGACCTGCTCTCCTTCATCCCGACGGACGGGGGCAGCAGACGCTGCGTTGGGGTCGATTGAGCGCATGGGCTTTCTCATGAGAATCAATTTACCTACTGTACAGGTAATTAAATCCCACCCGCCCACAAGGTGAGCTATGCTTCGATGGAGTCTCCGGGAGCTTCAAGACACGTGGAGTCACTGATGGGAGACGTTCGATTCGCCGTTCGTTC
>CALJKZ010000078.1 GCA_937983085.1 uncultured Gemmatimonadales bacterium | reverse complement strand
CGCCGGCGATGCCGGGCGGGGTCGCGGGCGCGGTGCGCTTGCCGCCCGGGTCGGGCCGGCGGCGGACATGGGGGTCTCGGTGAGCATGTCTTCTTCTCCCCGTGGTTCAGGACCCGCTGGCCCCTCTTGTACATGTCGGTGTTGGCCTTCAGGGCCTCGGTGGACTGCGCTGTCTGGGCCTGGACGAGATAGAGCATCTTCGTGTTTGCGAGGACGTCGGTCCTGAGCTTCTTGATCTCCGACGTGTTGCTCTGGATCGCGGTGTTGTTGCCCTGGATGGCCGCTTCGAAGCGGATGTGTTCGCCCTTCTCCGCCAGGTCCGTGTTGGTGTCAGCCGTCTGACGCTCCTCAAGCTTCCGGATCTTCTCGGCGTGATCTGACACCTTCGTATCGACGGCGCCGGAGGCCGCACCGAACGAGAAGATGCCCGTCGCGAACGCGACACCAAACCCCAAGACCGGACCCGCAAACGACTTCACGCGCGCGCGCCAGCCCTTCGCGTTGTTCTGGTCTATGACATCTTGAACGACCGCCGCGATCTTGGCGTCGTTCTGGTCGAGGGCCTCCTTGACGACCTCCGCGACCTCTGCTCGATCCATGGGTGCCCCTCCGTAGCCCGTCGCGTGAAGCATAGGGCACGAGGGGACGCCGGGACAACGGTGAAGGCGTCAGCCGACGCGGCCTGACGCGAACGCGGCCTTGATCAGGCTCTGAGCTCTCCACCTCTCGGCAGGTGGTTCCGCGTCGCGGATCCCGCGTATTTCGGCGATCTTACGGATCTGGCCCGCCGAGGTTTTCCCGCGGTCTCGAAACCAGCGGTCAGCCTTCGAGACCGACCGCTGGTCCGACCAGGAGGCCTCGGGGAAGGTCCTCTTGATCCAGTGCTCCGCCTCGCGGAAGGCCTCCGGTTCGGTCTTGCCCCTGCACAACACCCTGATCCTCGGCGGGTGCCCACCATAGGCCAGTGCGCCGTGTTGGAACCTCTGGCGAGCACCGTAGTACAGCCAGGCCGCGGCCACCGTCTCGGCGCCGCGCTCGCGACCTACAACGACGTGGCCGCCGATCTGCTTGTCGCCTCCGTTGATCGCGATGGCGAAGCGCTCGCCGACGCGTGCCCACGGAAGTCTTCGGGCGTCAGCCGACGGCGGCCGGACCAGGGCGACCTTCCGGACGCGGCAGATGAACTCGGAAGGCATCGGGCACCTCGAGTCGCGGTCACCAGGCGAGTCGGACGGCTCGGAGAGAGAGCGCTCCTGGTCGCCCGACTCCGGCTCGACGACGTCATAGATTCGAGCCAGGTCGAGCCGCTCGTAGGCCCCGTCGCAGTCGAGGATCACGGCGTGTTTCTTGTCGGGATGGTTGCGCAGGAACCGGCCCAGCATCTGGACGAGCAACCTCTCAGACCGCGTCGGCCGGGCGAGAACACCGACCTCCAGAGCAGGGTGATCGAACCCCTCGGCGACCATGCTGACGCTCGTGACCACACGGATCCCGCCGGCCAGGAACTCGTCGAGCAGCTTCCCGGGGTCCTTGTCCGTCAGGTTGCTGTGGATCGGGTGCGCGATCTCCCTGCCCATGATCCTGTTGATCGTCTCCGCCATCTCGTCGGCGTGGGCGGTGTCGACGCAGAAGAAGTTGCTCAGGGGGACCGTGTCGCGACCGGCGACGGCGATGTCGCGCCACCGGTTGACGATCTCCTCGTTGTGGCTGTCGACGTTCATCGCCTTGGCCAACGACTTCGAGTTGAAGTCGCGCTTGCCCTTCTTCACCTTCGCGAGGTCCAGGTCGTGGAGTTCGATCCGATGGACCTCGCAATCGCACAGGTACCCATCCAACACGGCGGCGCCGAGCGTGTACGGACCGCAGATGTAGTCCTCGCCGAACAGGAGCTTGATGTGTCGGCCGTCGCCCTGGCGCGGCGTCGCCGTCAGCCCGAGAAGCGGAGTCTCTGCCTGCCGGAGCGTCTCGAGCCGCTTCTCCGTCAGGAACTTGTGCGCTTCGTCGACCACGATGAGGTCGTACTCGCCCGGACGGATCCCCTTCGAGCGGGCGTGGATCCCCTGGATCGTCCTCACCTCGACCGGGATGCCCTCCGCCGCCGCCGCCCGTTCGGTCTGGGTGACGAGCGGCTTCGAGTCGGTCAGCCAGAGAGCGCGGCCCGCGTGTGCCCAAGGCTCGTTCAGCGCCCGATCGACGATGCAGAGCGCCGTGAACGTCTTGCCTGTGCCGGTCGGGATGACGATCGCGGGGTGGTTCACAGCCTCGCCGCGCGCTAGCTGTCGCAGACGTTGGATCGTCCCGTCGATCCGCTCAGTCTGGTAGGGCCTCGGCGTCTTCTTCATCCGTGCTCTCCTTGGTTGGCGCGGCGGGCGCGCCCGCCGAGAAGGTCTGCTCGAGGGTCGCGACCACAACGACGTCATCCTCGGCGACTCCGAGGATCTCGCGGAGCGCATCCGCGAGGTCGGGATCCCGGACGATGATCTCGTAGTCGTCGCCGCGCTGGCGAACCTCGAGCGCGTCGTCGTCGATCACCCTGGACGGTCCTTCCCGTACGTCCAGCGCTTCACCATGAGCTGGTGAGTACGTTGCGGGGTTCCGTCGGCGGCCTGGAAGCGCAGTTCCAGGAGCGGGCCCTCCACGTTGATGCGATCACCCTTTCGATGCTGGTCGGCGATGAACTTTGCCTCGGCTCCCCACACCTTGCAGCTGACGATCACGCACTGCCCGGCCCGCATCTCTGGCACGTTCACCGTCAGCGTGAACTTGCTCACGTCCTCCCCGGCCCGACGTCCACCGCCGGCGAGCTCGCGCGTCACGCGGTCGAAGATTCGGCCGTGACACGATGCCTGGATGCCAGCGTTGACGCCGGGCGTCAGGCCGGACCCTGGTCGACCGAAGCGCTCGATGTCGACACAGAGGTCGACGAAGCCGTCCTCCCTGCGCTGGTAGCCGTTCCCGCTGACCCAGATCGTCTCGCCCTCTTCGAGTTCGTCCCACAGCGCCTCCCGGCCCTCGTAGCGACCGGACACTAGAACGGGTGCCTTGTATCCCTCGGTGTGGTGCGGGACGGCGATCGTGAGCGTGTCGGACGAGGGCCGGTCGAACACTCGGCCCTCGATGTCGAGCTTGAACATTGCGATTCCGGTGGGTCAGAGGCTGAGGCTGTCGACGTGGATGACCTTGTCCGCCAGCTTCTTGACCTGGTCGTCGTGGCTCACGATGACGACCTGATGAGGGCCGCCGGCGTCCATGGACGCCCGCAGCATACCGATCCAGTGCTCCTTGAGCGACCGTTTGATGTACGCGTCGCTCTCGTCGCCGAGGATGGTCTCGACGCGATGACCCGTGGCCTCCCCCTCTCGGATCGCCAGCGCCAGCGCCAGCGCCGTCGACACGATGTCTTCCTCGCCACCGGAGAGGTTGGCCACGGTCCCCGAGACGTCCTTGTCGGCGTCATAGACGCTGACGTCGAGCACGTCCCGTAGGTTGTCGTTGGAGACGTTCTCCTTGAGCGTCTCGACGCTGAGAACGAACCGGCGCCAGCCGTAGGCCGCCTCGAGCATCTTCGTCGCGTCGTCGGCGATAGCCGGCCCAGAATGGTGGATCAGGACCGCCTGGATGCCGCGAGGTCCGAAGGCGTGCCTGATGCGCTTCACGGTCTGGAGCTTCCGGTCGAGCTCCTCCGCGGCCGCCTTTGCAGTCGCGATCGCCTCTTCGAGGTCGGCCAGGCGTTCGAGCTCCTCGCTGATCATCTCGATCCGAGTCGTCAGAGATGCCCGGGAGTTCCCGGCCTCGGTCAGCTCTCTCTGGGTGTCGTCCCGATCCTTGCGCACCGCGGCCGCCGGACGGCCATCGTACGGGTCGCCGTCGATCCGCGACACCAACTCCTCCCGCGCCGGCATCGCGCGAAGCTCACTCTCGACGCGCGTCTTGCGTCGCGCCGTCTCGCCGTAGGCAGTGCGCAGTTCAGCGCACTTCTGCGCAGCTGCGTTGAAGGCGGCCTCGTCAGCGCTGATGTCCGGGACCGTGATCGTCCCCTCGGCGCGGACGCGGATGTCGGCCTCGTCCATCTCGAGGCCTTCGATCTTGTCCGCCGCCGCTCTAGAGGCCACGACCCGCTCCCGGTAGGAGCGCCCGTGTGCAAGGTTCGTCCGGTGCTCGGGTAGAACGGCCTCGACGTCACGCCGCCGCTCACACACGGCGCGCAGGGATCCAGCCTCCTCCCGGAGCTCCGGGAGTTCGCTTCGAGCCCGTACCGCGTCAGCCAGGAGCTTGCAGCCAGCGAACTCGCCCTCGGCGCGACACGGAACATCATCGATCAGCGACGCCACCCGGGCAGATCGCTCGATCCGGTCCGTCACTCCGTCGAGTTCCTTCTCCTTGACGGCGATCTCTTGGAGCTCGGCCGTCGTCTTCTCGACGGCGGCCTCGTGGCCGGCGATGATCCGATCGATCTCGTCGCGGTCCTGGCGCGCCGCCGACGCATCGACTTGACGGCGAAGCTCCTGGAGCTCGGTCGTGATCCTGTTCAGCTCGCGCTTCGCCGCGGCCTTCTGCTCTTGGAGCCTGATCGACTCCTCCCGCGCCCGCTTCGACCGGTCGAGCCTCTCCCTGGCGGCGTGCTCTGCCTTCGCGGCGGCCTCGCCTTCGGCGCGCAGCGTCTCGAGCTTGCGGACCAGCTCATCGAGCTCGGTCGTCAACGCATCCCTGGTCTGGAGCAGTCGATGGGCTTCCGAGCGCGTCGCCGCCGACTCCGCCGCCGCGAGTTCGGTCGTCAGCGCATCCACTCGCTCGTTCAGGTCGGCGCAACGCCTCTCGACGGCGGTGAGCCCCGAACGAGCGTCTTCGAGCGTCGACCGGAGCTCGTTGCGACGCGACTCCTTCTCGTGGAGTTCTCGCAGCTTCACGACCTGATCGTAGTGCTCTGCCTCCGTGGACCTGGCGAGGTCTGCCGCTACGTCTGAGATCCGCTGATAGTCGCCGAGTCGAAGCAGGTTGCGCAGCGTGTTCCGCCGCCCCTTCACGTCGGCCTGGGTGAGCGACCCCACCCAGCGCTGAGCCATGAAACGGGAGGCCATGAAGACGTCGGCCGTCGGAAAGAGGTCGGCGACGCAGGCCTCGAACGGTCCGACCTTGCCGTCGGACTGGATGCCGCGGACGCTGTGTGGCTGCCCGTCGACGAAGACGAACGACTCCATCTTGCGGCGAGGGCCGTCGACCAGAAGCTGGACTCGAACGGACCGGCCCTTGCCGTCCACCCATTCGGTCTCGATGGCGGCATCGTGACTCTTCGCCTGGTCGTACAGCCCGCCGTCGCGGCTGGGCATAGACCTGTACAGGGAAGCGGGGACAGCCTCGAGGAACATCGTCTTGCCCGAGCCGTTGTCTCCCTCGAGAACGATCACTCCGGGCGGCAGATCATCCAGGTTCAGCTCTCTGGATCCCGGCGCACCGATATCCCGCGTCATCACACGTCGAAGTCGCATGTTTTTCCCTTTGTGGCGGCGCCGTCAGCCGGCGCTGATCTCGTCGAAGACCTGGCGATCGAAGTCGTCCACGGAGCGCCCCTCCGACTGCTCGAACGCCACCCAGCGATCGAACATCGACGAGGCCTGAACGACCTCAGGCGCCCGCTCCTGACGAGTCCTGATCTTGTTGCGCTGGATGGTCAGACTCCGCGCTCCGGCGAATCGCTCGCGGATCGTGGTCACGTCCGGTCGCTCGTCCTCGTGGAACGTCAACACGGCCCGGACATGGGTACGATCATCGACTGCGACGTCATCGCCATCCCACCGATCACCGGCCCAGGTCAGGCGAGCGGTGACCCGACGGACGCATGGGGTCTGGATCATGTCGATGTCCAGGGACTCGAGGTCGAGGACGCCGACGAACTTGTCCTCCGTCTCCCCGAAGTCCTCGGGCCAGGGCGACCCGACATGTTGGACGACCGCCCCCTTCGGCGTACGGAAGCGCTGCGACTTGTGGATGTGATTCAGGAGCACGACGTCCGCCGAGGCGACGTCGAGGTCCTCGACCGGAAGCTCGAAGTCGGTCCCGATCAGGGGCTGCCCTGTCGAGGCGAGGGCTCCGCGCGTGTTCATGTGGGCGGAGACGATCCGGCGGCGGCGTCCAGCGTTGCCGAGCTGGCTGGCGGCGAGGACCGTCCGGACGGCCGATTCCATCGCCTGTGCCAGGTCGTTTGACGTCGACGCGCCAGATGCTCCGAGCATCCATCCGCGCTCTGGGTAGGGGATGGCGATCAGGGCGTCCGCGCCGTCGTTCATCCTGACGATCGCTGGCCGGGCCACCCAGTGAACGTTCCGGACGTGCCGCAGGAAGTTCCAGTCCTTCTCGAGGTCGTGGTTGCCCCGCATGACGATCACCGGCGCCTGACCAGCCAACTCGACGATCCAGTTGACGAGCGCCTCGCGTTCGGCCGGCGAGGACAGGTGCGGTGTCGCGGTACCGGCGAGGTCGCCGGCGACGATGACCAGGTCCACCCTCTCGCGGCCGCCGGTGCCGGCGACGAGATCGAGAACGAACTCGAGGACCGGCAGCTGGTCATCCAACTCGCCCTCGCGGATGTGGAGGTCGCCGATCTGGAGGATCCTGCGGATGGTTCGTGGCGCACCGTGCCGGGAGCAGAGGTCGATGTGGTCGAAGGCGTCCATCATGCGCCCCCGTACTTCTTCTTCAGCGCGACGTACATGGACTCGGTCACCGGCTGCCCCTCCTTCCAGCCGAGATCGAAGAAGCAGCCCTTCCGCCAGCACCCGAGCTCCTTCAGCTCCTCCTTCTGGGCGTTGGTGATCTGAGGGTCGTCGGGGGGGCCGCCGGCCGGCGGGTCGTCGGGGGGAGTGTCATCCGCCGGGGCCTCCGGCTCCTCGTCGCTGTCGTCGGGCTCGTCCTCGAACGGATGGTCACCGTCGTCGGGCTCGTCGTCTACCGGAAACCCGTCCTCGTCGATGATGTCGTTCTGGAGACCCGAACCGGCGGCGGCCGGCGCCGTCGGGGCAGGGGCAGGGAGGTTCTGACGCTGAGTCGGGAGCGCGGCCGGCTGTGCCGGCGGTCCCCACCCCATCATCGCCCCGAGAGCGGCCATGCCCATCGCCTGTCGCATCTCGTCCGGCGCGGGCTCCGTGTGGAGTTCGATCGTCGGGATGTAGATCGGCAGCGCGAGGGGTTGGATGTTGCGGAACCCGCGCTGGATCGAGAGCGCGTCGACGACGGCGCGGCAGAAGGCTCCCGTCTCGGCCAGGCTCACGATGTGGTTGCGCTTCTCGATCATCATCTTGAGCCCACCGCCCCCCTTCCGCTTCGCCGCGGCGGCGAGTTCCTCGCCGGCCAGGCCTTCGAGTCGACTGGAGCCGTCGCGGAGGTCAAGCTCGTAGTTGCCCACCCACTGCCGCGGCCGCATTGCGAGGTCCTGACCGGACAGGACCACCTCGAAGGCCGCCAGGTGGGGGTGTCGCCCGTCATCGATCCGAACCGAGTGCTTCACGCGGAGGCCCGCCGTCTGAGCCAGCGTCCGCATGAACGTCGAGCGGTACATTTTCCCCTTCCCGCCCATGTCCGTGATGTCGTTGTCCTGGCCCTCCGTCACCGGCCAGACTTCGTGAACGACGAGGGCGAAGCCGGGGATGATGCTGGAGATCCGGGACCGACCCCGAGCGACGTGCGCCGCCTTGTTGGCGGCGAGCGTGTACAGGTGAGCGAGCAGCTCGTTCGCCTGCCGGACGTCTGTGATCGGGGTGGCGATGAGGTTCATGATCGCCGGGGCTTCCGACATGTCGTACTCCTTGGTCAGCGGGGCTCGCGCCCGAAATCGTCGGGACGATAGCACTCCGCCACTTGGCTATCAAGCGCTAGCTAAGGTCTTGCTCCACAAGCTCTTGTAATTTTTCGGAAAACACGCGCATGAACCGCTGTTCCTCGTCGTTCCACAGGAGCTTCAGCAGCGCCTGGCGCTGGGTGCGGACGATGGCCTCGACGATCTCGACCCCGTCCTCCGTCGGCGCCGGGATCCGTTCGACCTTCTCGACGAGAAGGTCGAACTTCTCCACCAGGGCCCGCAGCTCGATCCGAGCCAGCCGATCCTGCCACTCGGTGTACGACCTTGGCACCCGCCAGACGGCGCCGATCTCGTAGCGGCCTACGTCATCTCGGACGTGAGGCGGCGCGTCTCGGTGCGGCGTCAGCTTGACCACGAATCGCTCCAAGCCTGAACGACCGCGCCGCGCACCGACGAGAACCTGGTACCGCGCGCAAACAGACAGTCGATCGCGACAAGACCGCCGCCACGCGGCGCCCGCTCCTCGCCGTCGGTCTCTCGTTGGACGAGAAAGCAGCCCGTGTGCTGGACGAGGACGGTCGGAGCGTGGCGGAGGAACAGCTGGGTCGATGGGTGGTAGGCGGGTGCCGCGATGTGACTCGGTGGGTCGGCGTTTCGCCAGTAGTCGCCAGTCCGGAGGTCGGCGTAGCGGGCGTCGACGACCAGAAGGACCGTGTCCATCTGGTCCTCAATCCACTCCTTCAGGCCGGCAGTCGGCGCCAGCCATGACTCGATGATGATCGAGAAGCGGCGTTGCTCTCGCTCGCAGTGCTCCTCGAGCAGCGCCGCCATCTTCTCCGCCCACCCATCCTGTGCGCCAGCGCAGCCGGCCTCATCGTGAGCCCACGCCACCAGGCCGCGCCGCGCCCTCTTGCCCCACACCGGCCTACCGCAGGCCGGACAACGCCCCTTCTCGCCCTTGCGTCCCGGTGGCACCAGGCGTTCCCCCACGTATGCGGTCAGCATATCTGGAGGCTCCCCTGCCGGCCGGCCGTCGGGTGCTGCATCTCCGCGTAGAGGTCCCAGTAGGACTGCGGGACAATCGGGCGATCGATGAAGAAGACCTGGGGCTTCTTCAGCGGCCGCGGCAGCCACACCGACCACTGAAACGACTGCATGTAGCCCTGACCCTTCGCCGACGTCGAGGTGAAGTCCGGGCGCCACCGCAGAAGCCCCATCACGTCCGGCGGCGGGAGGTCGCGCTTTGCGGTCGGGACCTGCCAGTAGGAGGTCCTCACCAGGGAAGCCGCCAAGACCTCGTGCCGGCGCGCCCGCCAGATCATCCGGTCGTGGAACTCATCCGCGATCTGGTACGGGGTGTTCGTCAACATGTTGGCGATCGGCCAGCGACGTATCCGACGCTCGGCGCCGCGTTCGTCCCAGAGCGCGTTCTGGATCTTGACGTCGTCGCTGTAGCGGAGCAGGACCTCGCGGCACTGCTCTCGGAGCTCCCACAGGATCCAGGGCGCCTGGATATCGAGGAAGGCCGGCATCGACCCCATCCCAGCACACGGGTCGAAGAACGGCTTCTTGCTGTTCCACGCGTTCCGCCTGGCCTGGAGCAGGTGGCGCAGGCCGACCACGACGTCGGGGGGCGTCGGGTAGTAGTCGGCAGGTCTTCGGGCCATGGTGAGCCTCTCAGTGCGGTCCGGACGTGCCGGTGTTCCATCGGTCCTCGAGCGGGGGCGGGCTCTCGGACGTCTCGCGGGGCACGGTCTCTCCGAGCCCAGGGGTCGTGACAGGGTTGAACGGCAGACAGCGAGCCGACCCGGATCCGAGGCGGCACTTGTGGCTCTCGGTGTTGATGCCCCGGTACCCAAGGTACCCGCGCGCCAGCCACTCCTTCTCGAGCATCGTCAGGGAGTAGTCCTGCTGCTTCAGGATCGCATCGGCGCGGACGCGAGCCACCATGAGCGTTCCGTCGGACATGTAGCGGTACCAGACCTGGCGCTGGTGGTCTCGGTAGCCGTCCTCGTCGCCGTGGGCGCCGCTGGCGAGGTCGATCGCGACCTGTGAGAGCAAGAAATCGAGGGCGTCGTGGACCTGGTCAGATGGCCTTCCGCCGCCCAGGAACTGGACGGCGACCTCGAGAACGTCGGTCTCCGATCCGTCGGCTCCGCCTATCACAGGCGCAGCCACCTCGGCCACGGCCGCCGCCAAGGCGCAGAACCTGGCGAGCCGCTGTGAGGGGCCGTCGGTCTTCGCGAGCCGGGCGAGGGTACCCGTGTACTCCCGGTACCGCTCGATCACGTAGCCGACGTGGCCGTTGGCCAACCACTCGATCCACTGCCGTCCGGCGTGACCGAAGTGGTGCATCCGCGTCTCAGACAGGCGGGCGATGTCGTCGACGACCGACTCCCGCATGTCAGCCTGTTCGTACACCGGGATCGGCGTGCCCAGCGAGATCACGCGGGCGCCGACGCCGAGATAGGTCGTCGTGTCGGCGATGGGGGCCTCGCCGGTCAGGATCGCAGTCGTCGCCCAACGCCGCGTCGGCTGACGCCGAGTACCAGAGCGAGCAGATCGCCCCTTCGCGAGTCCGTTCACCCAGTTCATCACGAGGTTGCGAGCCTGGACGCGGTCCATGAGATGGTGATCCTCGAGGAACAACGGCAGGTGGTTCATCGTCTGCGCGTGGAGCTCGAGGGCATTGGCCGTGTCGTACGGGGGCCGAAGAAGGCCCCCGTTCTCGCCGGAGTCGCCGAAGGCGCTGGCGATCGCCTTGCTCGTCGTCGACTTGCCGTGCGACGACAGACCAGCGTACTCGACGGCGAAGCCGGTCATGTCGGGGACCCACTCGATGATCGGGGCGGCGAGGGCGACGTACAGCCCGAACAGCGCCTTCGGGTACCGCTCCAACACGCGCAGGACGCCGTCTCTCCACGCTGTCGGCGTGCCCTCGCAGCGGAGGGCCTTGCACACCTCCGGCTCGGCGCCAAGATAGGTGAGTCGCTCCTCGCCGTAGCTGTCGAGCCCGTATAGAAAGCTCGCGCGAAAGTCCGTCTTGTCGAGCAGCTTCTTCAGGTGCCAGCCCATCTGCTTCGAACCTGCGACGGCGGGCAGACGATCGGCGGTGTGGCGCTCCTGAGCCGAGAGGAACTGGACCATGGACCGGGCGGTCGTCGAGTCGACGTCGACGTCGTGGCCCGCGAGGGCACCCACGATCTCCCTTGTCGACTTCAGGACCTCGCGGTCCACCTTCACCTCGAAGCTCTCTCGCCCGATCGGAGTCACCCGGAGCCCGAGGACCGAGCGCTCGTGACCGACGTCGTATCCGCGCCAGATGATCTCGGGTGGATCGCGGAGGCCCAGGGGGACCCACTCCTCGTTGCCGTCCTCTGTCACCGTGACCTGGCAGAGCGTCCCATCGTTGCGGAGCCGGTAGCCGGCAGGCATGCCGAATTGCCAGTCGGTGGGCCCGACCTCGGGCGGCTTCGACTTCAGCTTCTCGATCGGCTCGAGCGCCCGGTTGTAGGCCTCTCGCACCGCGGTCGCGACGCCGCCGATACCGTCGCGCTGGAGGACGTCGTTGAGGTCCCCCTTCAGCATCGTCGTCCACTTGAAGCCCGTCTTCTGCGACAGGCGCATCGCCCCATCGCGACCTGGACGCTTCCCGTTGTCGAGTTCGTCGCCGTCGAAGACGATCAGCGGGTTGTAGGTCCGGAGCAGGTCGAACAGCGTGTCCGGATCAACGCCGCTGGTGCCGCCTGTTGCGACCGCTGGCACGCCAGCCACGATCGCGGATAGCGCGTCGAGCTCGCCCTCGACGATGACGACGCGTCTCTCGCCGCCCCCTTCGAGCATGTCGCGGGAAACGCGCCAGCCGAAGGGGACCTCTGGCTTGTAGACGTGGGGCGGCTTCGATCCGGTCCTGCTCGTCCTGGGAAAGAGCATGTGGAGATCGATGGCTCCGTCTCGGCCGAGCCCACAGGCTTCGGCGAGCTCCGGGATCGCCCGCCCCTTCGCCGCCCAGGTAACGCCCTGGGTGTCACGCCACGGCAGCCACAGGCGGCCGCGGTACCGCTCGAAGAAGCCTCGAGCACTATCCTTGCCGCCGAGCAGACCGGCGCGGAACCCGATCTCGAACGAGCCGAACTCCGCCGCGAGGCGCTCGGCGAGTCCGGTCCGCCAGTGCGGGCAGACGCCGATCGGGACCGGGTGGTCCTTCAGCGGAGCAAACCCCCGCGCCTGGACGTAGGTCCGGGCGATCCGAAGCCGCCGGTTGGTCAGATCGTAGTCCCGGTCGCCGATGTCGAGCGTCCGCAGATACTCGGCGTCCTCCATCCGCAGCCGAGCGTAGTGGTCCGTCGCGATCGACCAGGCTCGTTGGCGGTCCCGGAGTTCGTCCGGCGCGATCTTGTGCTCAGGCGGCGGCGGCGGCCGCGGCGGGAGCGGCTGGCTCACGCTGGGATCGTCCTCGATACCGGCGAGGGCCTTGGCCTCCTTCACGGCGTCGCCCGTCGACACCCCCTTGACGATCTCGATGAGGTCGATCGAGTCGCCCTTGGCCTCGCAGGCCTGGCACGTCCAGGTGTCGTGACCCGCGCTCCGTGCCGTGAGGCGGCCCTTCTTGCGGGACGGACAGTTCGGATCGGGACACTCGAAGTAGTCACCTCGGTTCCGAGTCTTCAGACCGAGATGAGCGGCGACCTGATGGGTGTCGAGCCGGCGTCGCAGCTCGGCGAACAGGTCATCGGACACGCGTCCCTCCAACGTCGTTCTGACTCACGGAATCACAGGGCCCGCCCATCCTGCAATTTTTTGCGGCCGCGTGGCAAGTGGGTTGCACCGCTCGCCTCCCTCCCGCATGATCGGACCATGCGTTGGGCCTCGATCGATGCAGCCAAGGGAGTGTCAGGCCTTGCCGTCTGGGACGGCAAGGACCTGGTCGACGTCTTCGACGTCAAGGGCCAGGACTGGCCGACCTGGAGGGCCGCGTTGCATGGCCTCTCCGGAGTCGTGATCGAGTCAGGCTACGTCGGCAAGAACGTCTCGACCGGCATCGTCCTGGCCGACGCCAGGGGCCAGATCAAGGGCTTCGCCAAGGCGAAGGGCGTCTCGATCTGGACCGAGATGAACGCGTCCCGTTGGCGGTCCGCGATCGGCATCCCGGGAAACAACCGGCGCCTGGCCAAGCAAGCCGCGCGCGGCGTGTGTCGCTGGTTGGCGTCGGACCCGGCCACCCGCAAGCCGGGCCCGACGGACCTCTACCTGCCGCGTGCCATTTCGGGGGATGGTCCCCTCTCCGAGGACTCCTGCGAGGCCATCTGCATCGGCGTCGCCTTCGTGCTGTCGCGGTTGTCCTCGAGGTTCCTGACGTAGCTCCTCCAGGAACGGAGTCGCCTGATGTGCTTCGTCTCGCTCACGCGGCTACCACGGCGAGCGCACCGAGGCACCCGGCGACCGTCGACGTACTTCGGCGACCGTACAGCCGTCAGGTTCGCTGAGGCCCACAGCTGGAAGGCCCTGGTCCGATAGCCGCGGCGGCCGCGGCAGTAGGTCCGGACCTCGTCGTACGACCGCTGGACCCTGGTCAGCCAGTAGAGGCCAGCGGCCTCCCAGTCGAGTCGGGGGTCCCCCGGCGGAACCGGTCTCCCCCCCAGCCAGTGAGCCGCGTTCTGGATGGCCCTGATGCCAGACCGGGCCCAGCCCTGGAACTGCACGATCCCGATCGAGGCACCGCCGTCGCCTGCGCCCGGGTCCGGGCTGTAGGCGGCCTCCTGCCACGCGGCGGCGGCCAGGCGGCCCCGGGCCGCCGACGCGAGCCCGACCCGGTCCTCGAGCGAGAACAGGGCCTCCACGAGCTCGCCGTCGGGCGAATGGTTCAATGGGCACTGGGTCTTTGCCGCCTCGATGAGCAGCGCCAGGTCGGATGACGCTGCGGCCGGCGCCGCCGTGAGCAGAGCGAACATGAACGTGATGAGTCGCATAGGACACCTCCTTCGGCCCGGCAGGGTCCTCGGAGGCGCCCAAGGCGTCAAGTCACGAATGGAGGCTCTGGCGAACCACGAACCGACCTCGCAGCGTCTTCCGGACCTCGGCGCCGAGTTGGAAGAACAGGTCGAAGATGTAGGTCCCGAGCATGTCCTCGATGTCCGCCGCGGCGATGGCGATGCTGAAGTCGCCGGAGGCCTCCGCGGTCAGCGTGATCCCCGAGCCGACGGTCTTCTCGATGAGCTTCGCCTCGGTCGCGTCTTCGCGGACCGTGAACCACGCCGAGGCGCCGGTGATGTCCACCGGGTTCCCGTCCTCGTCCCGCAGACGGCCGGTCATCGTGAGGGTCTCCTCAAGGTCGATCTCGATGTCCTGCTTCGCCGTCGCCATGCTCTCCGTCCAGACCGCGCGAAGGCGCGGAGCCGACCACACCGCTTCGAGCGTCGTCACGCCGCCCGCCTAACCACGGCGTCGAGGTCCAGGTTGCTCGTGTCCCACTTGCCGGACCGGCGGAACTTGCCCTTGATCTCTCGCTTCCAGTCTACCTCGGCGTGATGGTAGATGCCGGGCCCGAAGTCTCGAGCGCGCCGCAGCGACCGGATGTCGTTGGCATCCCCGGTCGACGCGGGGCGTTCCAGCGGAACGCCGGTGTGCTTCGTGATCGCAGAGACCAACGCGGTCAGGGCGGCGACCTGCTCCCCGTACAGCCCGAGGAAAGGCTTCGGCCGCCAGCCGTTGATCCTGACGCCGTCGACGATGGGACGGGGGAGCCTCCCCTTGTCGACCAGGCGCCTGTTGATCTCCTTGGTCTTCTCGCCACCGCCGACCTCGCAGTTCAGGTCGATGCCGATCGCGACGTCGTTCACGATCCCGATGCCCGCGTGATAGGTCTCACACGCCGCATCCACGTACTGGTAGATCACCCCGTCCCAGTCGATGCAGAAGTTGGACGAGATGTCCTTGGCCTCCAAGACCCGGCGCGTCACCGCCGCGGAGCTCGTCGCGTCCCAGTGGACGATGATGGCTGTCACGGACTCCGGGGGACGCTCGACCGCGTTGTAGCGTCGGCGCCGCTCCCCCTGAAGACGGATCGGTAGCGCTCCGTCTTCGTCCATCGTGATGATCTTGGCGCCCGGCACCGGGATCCGCTCACCCGCGAAGATGAAGTGGTCGCTGAGCACCTCCGGACGCTTCGGCGTCTCGACCTCGTCACGCTCAGAGAGAATCCGGCGAAAGGTCGTCTCGTCGCACCAGCCGTCGGGCTTGATCTCGAAAGCACGCTGGAAGGCGGTGATGGCCTTTACCAGCGCGGTCCCCCAGTCCTCGACGCCGAACCAGGACGGATCCCACCCGAGCTGGTCGGCGCTGCGCCTGTTCTCGTCGATGATCTTGCTCAGTCCCATGTCTTACCCCGTGAACTCGTGGTGTTCGATCTGGATTTCCACTCCACCGACACGCCAATGGGTGGCGCCCCCGCCCGTGTTGACGATCTCGACGTAGAACTGGTCCTTGTGCGCGATGTTCATCGGTGCATCATTGATCGGCAAGTCCGACGTCCAGACCATCGCCGTTGACCCGAGCGAAACGCTCTCGTAGGTCGTGATCCCAGATGGGTCCCAGCCGATGATGTCGACGTCGAGCGAGTCACCGCCAGCGGTTGAGAGTGCATAGGCGATCCGGAAGTTGATGCCCATCTGGTTCTCGGCCGGCTCGAAGGGGAAAGCGATCGGAATCAGCAACCGATCGGCGGTGCCACCCGTGTTCTCCCAATACACGTCGGAACCGTTGGCAACGAACGTCCAGTTCCCCAGGCCCTTCCCGTTGGCGATGTTCAGAGGGTGCCAGATTCTCTTGCCGTTGCCACCGAGAATATGCAAGTCCTCAACGAGTACCCGACCGGTGCTGTCCTGAGAGTTCCCGTTTGTCCGCCGATGCCACAGCCACGCGCTACCGCCACCATAGTTGGCATCGAGAAACCGATCGGATCCATCGTAGTAGGCGCCGATCTCGTAATCGTTGTCACCACCGAGACGGATAGCGGCAGACTCAGAAACACCAAACACGGCAGTGTCGTCCAAGTCCGACGCCAGCCCCCCGACAGCTGCGAGGATGAGTTCGGTGTTGTGGTCTGCGACTTCAAGCTGGCGTCGGAACTGGAACGCGACGTCCTCGGCGTTCCCGCTTGCCGCAAGTTCCGAGCGGCCGTAGAGAAGAAACTCCTCATCGGACATCGACGCGACGTCGAGTGCGAACTTCTCGTCGTTGTAGAGGCTCGACGCCATCATGAGCGTCCCCGGCGCGATCCCGCGATACAGCGCCAAGTTCGAGGGGGTGAGGTTGGCGACCGCGCCGGTGCTCGTGGTGAAGTCGAAGGTCGCGACCGGCAGCACTCGCCGGGCGTTGTCGTACGCGAGTGCGTTGTAGGCCGTCGTCGAGAGGATCTCGAAGGCCGCCCCGTCGGTCTCCGTGGCCTCGATGATGATCGTGTAGTTGGCCGTCGCCTCGCTCTTGGCGATCCGCGCCACCAGGTCGACGAAGCTCGCGGCGAAGTTGAGTTCGCCGCCCGCCGCAGTACCAGCGTAGACCCACCCCCCGTCGATGCCGGTGAACGGGTTCGTGAACGTGAACGTCACCGGGTCGACCCCGGTGTTGACGGTGATGTTCGCCGCCGCGTTCCAGTCCCTGACGTCCTCGTACGAACCGAGCCTGATCCCGGCGTGGAGTGCCTGCTCGATGTTCGAGATGCCGGCGATCGCGTCGTTCAGCCCCTGGAGCGATGGAACCGAACGCTGGACGGCGTGGGACAGCTGCGGGACCGATGAATCGTACTCCGCCAAGAGGACGTAGTCGTTGACGCCACCCTTCGTGACCCCGGAGAGGTCCGTCGTGGGCTTGTGACCGATGGTGAGCCCGGGCACGAAGACGGCATAGTCGGAGCCCGTCGTCGAGTGAGATCCGGCCGTCTGGCCGAAGTAGTGGTTCACGTCGACGTAGACGTCGGCGCCGTCGGACTCGAGCGTCCCGGTCGTGATCGCATCGGCCCCGCCCGTGACCGGGTCCTTCAGCCAGACGACGCACGGACGGCTTTCGGTCGCGTCGGTCCAGGGGATCACGGTCGCCAGGCTGGTGTCGAGCGCGACTCGCAGCCCGTTCCCGGCGCCCGAGTGCTCGGAGATGGCGTCTCCGTCGAAGCGGTCGCCGACCCCATTCGTCCAGCGGGCGAACGTGTAGGATGGCCCCGAGATCGACAGGACTCGAACCGCCGTCGGGTAGTCGTTGCTGGTCAGCGCGATCTGATAGACCGACGAACCGTCCTGCTCGAAGGGGGCGTTCGTGAAGCCATCGTCGGCCTGGTCCCAGTTGACGATCTCGGCCGTCGGGTCCGCCTCCGTATCGTCGCTGTGGCCCCGGGCGACGAACGCAGCCTTGCGCCGGATCGAGCCCGACGCAGACACGCCTGCGAGACGGGTGCTTCCGGTAGCCGCCCCGATCGTCACGGACTCGGTGCAACCGAGCAAGAACGAGCTCTCGCCGGCCGTCGTTCCATCCTGACGCACCAGCGATTGGAGCAGGTCCTTCGCCTCCTCCTTCCGGTAGTCGATGACCAGCTGGTGGTCGTTCTCGTCGATGACCTGGCCTTCGACGATCCTGAGTCTTTCGTTGCCCGTTCCCACGTGCCCTCCTACGGGAGCGTCCGCGTTTCGGCGCCGTACGCCATGGCGTCGAACCACTCTACACGAGGCGCATCGCCGCCCGAAGCTCGGAAGGATACGCCACGGTCCGCAGCCTCTGACCGCGGCGTGGTGTCGACGAAGTTGATGACGGGGGTCCCGTTGACGACGACCTCGATCTCGTCGCCCGAGGCGACGGGCCTGACGACCACCGTGAGCAGAACCGTCGCATCCACCGGGATCGCACGGGTGCCGGATGTCAGCCCGGCGCCGCTCTGGTTCAGCGTGACGTTGGTGGGCCCTGCACCTTCGGTCAGGGTCACCTCGTAGTAGTCCGTGCCATCGTCCCGGAACCGGAAGGAGATGGACTCTCCGGCGCCCAGGCGGACCAGCGAGTTCATGATCTCGTGGTCCCAGCCCGAGAAGTCGCCCGCCGAGGTCCGGATGAAGGCGGGGCTGACCACGCTGGAATCGAGGTCCACGTAGTGCTCTCCGAGCGTCACCCCTCCGGAGGACTGGTTCTGCCAGCGATAGAGGTTCTCCCAGCTCTCCACGTAGTCCACGAACACGACCCGCAGGTCCTCTCCGGTGTTCTTCACGAGCTCGAGGGCGTCCATGACAAGGTCGCGGTCCAACGCGCCGTCGAAGTCCTCCACGTGGACGCTGGAGACCCACTCTCCGCCCGTCGAGATCGGGGGCGTGGCGAAGTAGGGGAAGACGGACGTCCCGGCGACGGTCACGAAGTTGTGCCAGTCCCCAACCCAGGATCGGGCACGCGCGAAGATCCTGATCGCGTCCACGATCGCGTCGTGTTGGCCCTTCGATGCCCAGATCGCCGGCGCGTTCTTGATCACGCGCCGGAAGTCCGTCGCCGTCGCCAGCCGACCATGAACGCCAAGGTCATCCGTGACCCCGACGTTCCACGACTGCTCCGACAAGAACCGCTCCGGGCACTCGTCCGCGTTGCGCAGGTCTCGGATCCGGCGACGCTTCTCGCGGAGGACGTTGAGCACGCGCGCTACGGTGCGCGCGAACGCCACGGTGACACGGTTCGCCGGCATCTTAGAACTCCTCCGAGATGAACTTCGGCAGATGGTCGAGGACCATCTCCGGTGTCAGGAGACCCGCCGGCAGTCGGACAAGGCGAACCACCGCAGCTGCGACGGTCTCTTGGGCGACGCTGTCCTCTGCACGGACCGCGATGTTGTTGTATCCATCTCGGAGTTCGAGCTCGACGGTGTGGGTGCCGGCCGAGGCCGTGAGGTCCATCCACGGGCCACCGTTCAGCCGGTACTGCAACTCGACGATCGAGTCCTCGGTGGTGACCGTGAACGAGGACTCGTACTCGTCGGCCCGGAAGAACCACGTGCCGTTGGCGGCGACGGAGGCGTCGCCGCGGTGGAAGACGATCACCGGCGCGGCAACGAGCGGTGCCTCGTAGGCCCCAATCGACGGTGGAGAGGACCACGTCTCTCCGACGAAGTCCCGCGCGAAGGTTCCCGTCGGCGGCGTCGCCAGCGCGGCGCCCGACCCTGCCATCGGGCCGGTTGGTAGGATCGTGAAGTCGCCGCCAGCTGCGTCGACGAACTCGGGATCCACGGAGAGGCAGGTCGCCGGGACTCCGCCTCCTTCGTAGTTTGCGGTCGTGTGGTAGCTGGCAGGGTTTGAACTGTACGAGTTGCAATTCGTCTTGGTTGGGTTTGACCTGAATCCCCACGCAGTATCGTTATCAAACGCAATGCTGTTCCTGCATTCGGAGCTTGCAGCCGTCAAGTTGAATGCTGCGCCCGACCCATTCCCGCAGTTGTACACCACCCCCTGAGCGACGATGCAGTTTCCACCACCCATGCTGACAGGCGACACCGCCCCAGACGTAGACACGCGTTCGGCGATCAGGCCATGAATCTCAATCTGTGGCCTCGATGTGTTCACTGCGCCAGAATCACAATCCATGGCGTGGTATCGGATGCCAACCGATTGTGACTCGAGAGCAGACAAGGCGACACCGGCGATGTTCTTCACCAAGATGTCGGTGAAGAAGACCTCTCGATTTCCACCCGCGCCGGCCAGACCAAGTGTTGCAGTTCCGTCACCATCGAGGACCAGTCCGTGCCACGACGTCCACTCGTAGGCCGCAACCACGGTGCCGCTGGTTGACTGGATCGTTGGTCTCTCATCTCGCGTGAACAGCCCGACCCAGTCCGGGGACCCTGTGTTCCAGTGCTCGCCGTTGTCCCATCGGATCCCCGCGCTGTCGACCCCGGTCATCACGGTTCCCCGTTTGATCACCGGGCTCCATGCACCAGGGTACGGCGTCGCCGAGTAGTGAAGGAGGATGATGTCCGCGCTGGAACCAAACGACGTGGTACCCGCCGCCGAGTCAGTCAGCCCCTTCTCTGGAGTCGCGAACGCCGTGCCGAAGGTAGTGCCGTCTCCGGTGCCGTCGTCTCCTGCGTCTGTGATGTGAATGAATGCCATGTGGCAACCTCACACCGGTGTCACGGTGACGTTCGGAGTCCCGTTCACCTCGGGCAGGTTCTGGGGCCCGAGGCTCACCGGGAAGGTCGGAGACGAGAAAGTCAGGCTCAGGACGCCAGACAGCACCGGATCGGTGTCGCGGCGACGCTGGGAGATCGCGGTGATGGCGCCACCGAGCTCGATGTCCTTGCCGGGGACCCAGCGGTAGTTCCCGTTCGCGTCGAGAGCCGAAGGCGTGAACGCAGCTGCGATCGCACCAC